>NZ_JBQLIX010000002.1:0-276341 GCF_052156495.1 Pseudomonas sp. NCHU5216
CCTTCGCTGTGGTGCAGCAGGGCGATGGCCAGGTAGTCGGTCATGCCCTGCTGGTAGTGGGCGAACAGCACGTGGCCACCAGTGGACAGGTTGGATTCCTCCATCAGCTTCTGCAGCTGCTCCACGGCTTGGCGGGTGAAAGACACGAAGTCCAGCGTGCCGTCCAGGAAGGCTTTGAGCCATCCACTGAAGGGGTAGGCGCCGGAGGTTTCATGAAAGAGTCCCCATGCCTTGCCCTGCTTGGCGTTATAGCTCTCGTTGAGGTCAGCAAGCAGATTTTCCATGGCCTGGGACTCGGAGATCTCCGTGTCACGGGCATGCAGTACTGCTGGTGAGCCATCTGGTTTTTTATCGATGTGGTGGACAATGCAATGACGAATGGGCATGCAGCTTACTCCTGGATTTTTGATCAATGACCCGGGCAGGTGAACACTGCCCACCCAGGGCAGCCTGCAGAGTCCCCCTTACGCGAAAGTGGCAGAAGCACCACAATCTCAAGCGCCAGCACTTGTTTCGGTGCAATGGCGAATCCAGCTGCGGATCATGTCCTGCTTGCCGCTGGCGGAGATAAGAAACCCGAAGAAGGTATCTGCGCTTCCCGTGTGAAACCCAAACCCAATCTGCTCTGCGCCCGATAAAGACCAGAGCAAGTTCAGATCCGGTAGAAAGCTGGCTGTGACATAGCCCCCCGACACGGCTGCAGGAGCAGACATGTGGGCGATCGGCAGAAACTGGTTATTCACACGCAAGCTGTACTGATTGGTCCGAGATGCAACGTAGCGGTTGTTTGAACCAGCGTCGTACAAAGCCGAAAACCGTATCCGATTCCCTGGCGCACAGCTCATGGTCACCTTTCCAGTGCCGTTCGAGGTCATCTGACTGCCAACCAGGTAGACGCTTCCCTTCTTCCCATCAATGGCCCATTCAGCAGGCAGCACCCCATTGTTCACGAGATTGAGCTGGATCGCCTCTGTGTGGGGGAGGGCCAACATTTTGTCTCCGTCTACTCCCGCCATCCGGGCAAATAATGCTGGATCAACGCCCATGCGAATGAGGTAGGACGTGATCGCCGCTGACATCACCTGGGCCAGGGCAAGATCACCTGCAGATACTGTCTTTCTATAGAAGCGATGGATGCCGAGCACCGCGGCCGGATCAATAAACCTGAAGGTGCCGCCTGCGTAGGCAAGCACGCACGCGCTCAAGCAACTCCCTTTCGCAGGCCTACCAGCCGCAGAACCGACCCGGCCAACTGCGGTGTTCATGCTTTGTTCGCGAATAAGGCTTCCTAGAGACAGTCCAGCCTGTGGATCGCCACCAACAGAGTCCAGGTACACGATCGCACCGTTAAGACGCCCCCCGACAGAAAGCCTCTTCAGCTCGTCCACTGTGGCATGAGAAATCTCACCAGTTAGATAAATCTCAGGCGCCGACGTTTGGTCAGGGCGGGCCTCAACAACTCTGATCGCAGCCGTGACCGGCTGGGAGATAAGAGCAAACAGAATGGCTGCAGTGAGCCCGGCAACTCGGTACCGGCTACCTCGTCTTGTCATGGGAAGTCGCACTACATATCGATCCGCTTGTAGATGACCTTGCTCTGAGGCAGGGACTGCACCAGCGTGCCTTCTCCAACTCGTTTGAACTGAGCAAGGCGAACTCCATCATTGCCGTACGCGGTGAGCTGATCCTTCTCTGCTTTCCACTCGATTACATCGACAGACTGACGGTCTGCCAGAATCCGAGATTCCTGGATGACTGCCACGCCAACCATTCGCGGCTCTTCATCACCGATTTGGATGAATGCCTCGTAGGCACCAGTAAAGTTCTCGCCGCAACCGGAAATGGTCACTAGCGACATCAACAGGGCTGCACGGAAAAGAGTTCGCATCTGCACGTCTCTGGTAGAGGAGACGCTACGCTAACCGAACGGCGGGAACGCACCAGCGAAACTGGTGCGACCAAATTCACTTCGATGCTTTGGATCGCCGCTGACGCTTCTTAACTGGCGCGGGAATATCAGATAAGCCGGCCTTGATCATCCGACGGTACTGTTCAGATCGTGGGGGAGGGGGCATGGGCAAGACATCAGGCAGCGGGATGCCGTCACGCTCAGATAGTTTCTTGATGAGGGCTTGATAGGCGTCGATGTAACTCTTCTGACCGATATACACCCGGATCGTTGGCTTATCCGCTGTTCGATTACTCCCCCAGTAGGCCCTGCAGTCAGCGCCTTTCGACACGATCAAGGAAACCCCAGACCACGGCCGTACAGCTGAGCGAACCCTCAAACTACCCGCCGTAATACCCAGCTTGGCCTCAGTGTTGTCCCGCCATTCCTTCGCATGCTGAAGAGCTTCATCGAGAGCGCCATTGAAGTCAGCAGCCCGGAAGGATTTGTGGAAGCGTTGACTGCCCGGGCCATGTCCCTGCTGGATCATGGGACGATAGCCAATCAGCTCGCCAGCCTTATTGTGCAGAGGGTTGATCCTTCGCATCTCATAGGCTTCGTCAGATTGCCAGCGCGTGGAACGCGTATGGGCAGGGGGGAGACCCTCGACGATCGATAACCCGCCTGGGTTGTCAGTAGATTTCGTCCGAGGGAGATGGGCCCTCCGACGCATATAGATCAGTTCGATGTGGCTGGCAGGTTGAAGCTCGACTTCCGCCCGATCAGCGCAATGATGCGGTTTTCCAGAATCCATTGGTCTTCGCGGCTCATAACGAGTAGCACAGGTAGGTCATTAGCCAGCTTGGCAAGATCCTACCGGTCTTGGTCTACATGAGGAGCCTGGCTCCCCAGGCCTTCAGCAGGCAACCTAAGATGCCATCCGTAGGCCGATTTTAGAAGCACTGAATGGGTTACATCCGTGCTTCCACCTCATTCTCCGTGCACGTACCGCTCAGAATCTGCACGTGTCGCGTGCAGAATATAGTCTGCGACTGTCAATAACTACACCCGTGCATCCGACTAAAGTCCAACGGCCTGCTCAAGTCGAATCGCGCCAGCCGCTCGCTCCAGCAGTCGGCCAAGCATACGCTCGGCGACCTCATCCTGGGTGACGACAACCCAACGGCGCCCAAACCGATTGGTCGCAGTGAACACTGTTCCAGCATAGGGACCTTCAACACGCCGGATCAGCGGCAGTCCGCGCCGCGGAACGTCCTCGACAGAGAGCAGTACATTCTCTCCTGGCTGCATCACGAAATCGCCTCGACTCAGTTCGGAGGTGCTTTTGTACTGCGGTTGGTTGACGACGGAATTAGCGGACATCGATCTCTCCTGGCCCACAAGGATGCGTTGAATGATGAGTACCTTATGAGCAGGTGAGATGTGCCACGAGCAGAAAAAACAAAGCCCCCGCACCCAAACAGGTACGGAGGCTTCATTGAGCTAGAGAGTCAACAGGCGCCGGAGGCCCGAGCGAACTCAGGCTGCCTGCGCAGTGAAACTGGATTCGATCTTGGCGAACTCCTCCAGCATCTGGGTGTAGCTGATCTCGCCCGCATTCATCTTTTCAATGAGCGGAAGCCTCGCACAGCCTTTCTGCCACTCAGGAGTGGCAGCCAGCTGATCAAGGTAGGTGCGCGGTACCAGCTTGCGATATCCAGCCTCGAATGCCCGGTAGATTGCCTCCTCCGGGTCTCCATAGGTCTGGTGCCCAGTCCAACCGATCGATCGAAACGTCGTGAACCTGTACTTACCTGGGTGCGAAGCATCAGGCATGACAATACAGTGGGACTCCCCCGAGTCCATTGCCACGATCATTCCAAGGCCAGACCTGTCGTATTCAGCGTAAAGCGCCTGCAACCGATCATTCTTCGACTCCATTTCCCGGATCAAGTCGTGTTCCTGACCGACTAAAGCACGGACACTGTCCATCTGCTCGACTATGGCTGCGCGGTAATTTTCCCGTTTATGCATGTGCTTCTCCTGAAGGGACGCCATGCCCGGGGCATGTGCCCCGGTCGGGTTAAATGAACTGTTTCACGACACGGCCAGCATTGCTCGATCCACAAGAACCTGAATCTCGTCCAACGCGCGCTGCGCATGGATGTTGATCTCGGCCGCGATGAATTCGGAATGCTGTATCTCCACAACGCTGCCGTTCCGAACTACCAATCCGCCAGGCAGATCAGTTGTACGGTCAGGTGCTCGAAGGAGGTAGTAGAAATCCAGTTCAGCCGGATCAGCTGACCTAGCCTCCACACCACACACAGCGGCTAGCCACCTGTTGAAGGTAGATAAGTCGCCATGTGTGAGCCGTACCCGGAACGAGCTGCCTTTAGGCACCTCGGTCTCGTATACGTCGTAGATTTCTCCACGCACCATCCGACCAGTCGTAACACCCGCGTGCCCTCTGTTCCAGGACAGCACGAGTAAGGTCAGTGAGATTGCGTGAGTCTCTACGCCACAAGCGCATGCAGCACTGAATCCTTCGCCGTCCGGCCCGCGGGTTACGGAAGGCAAGCGACTACAGGAGCTGCACAGCATGAGGCGTGAAACAGCTTTCAGTTCTATTGCGGGGTGTGCGTACATGGCGCATCTCCTCAAGGGGAGCATCCATGCCCCTAGGGCAAGGTATGCCCTAGGGTGGGTAAGATCGTAGTTAGGTAGAGCATTTGGGCGCGCAGCTCCGAAGAACGCGCAGCAGCCGATCGCTCGACTTCACCCGATACTCACAAACGCTCACGGTGCAACGGAATTTCTGCCGTCAGTAAGACCGATCAAACGGCTCACGTCGGGCAGGAAATTTCACACTTCGACGGGTCAAGGAAGCCAATCCTGAACAGGATTAGCCACACGGCATTTCTGTCGTGTTCTGCGAAATGTGTGATTTACAGAGATGCAGAGTGGATTTACCCATCTGCAAAGTGACTCTCCAGCGGGGTCGGCTTGCCTTGATGACTGCAGTAGCAGCGCCTAGGACAAGCCCCTGGAAACCGCTGAGTAGTGGCTCAACCGTAACCAGGGTACCTTCGTTCAGGTAGAGCAAAGGTATAGAGCAGTTCTGTTTTAGCATCGGCCAGTAGCCCCATCAAGCCAAAACAGCTCACGAAATTCCTCACCCCAATATGGCGTGCACCAAGACCGCAGATCCATATCATCGGTGACCGGACCAATGTAGATCTCCGGTATGAAGCAAGAGCACAGCCCGCTACGTCGACAAATTCTGCTCGCCACACTTGCCGCCCCTGTGGCGCTTTTGGCAGCACCAGCACACTCCGCGCCCCAAAAGCGTGACTGGCGCGCGGTGATCCTTGATCGTGATCGTGTGCTGCAGCTATCAAGGCCTCAAGCGGGGGAGGCGGCTACATTCTGCTATTACCGCAAGGCCAGCGGCTGGGATCGCCGCGGCTACTCGATGGCCTGTTCGCTGCTACGTGACGTCGCGTCTAAGCGAACAGTGGCTATGAGCCCTAAACTGATAGACTTACTCTATCTTATTCAGGCCTGGCTCCGGCTCAATAAGCTCCCAAGCGCGATCACTATCAACAGTGGTTACCGCACCCCCGAATACAACTCCAAGTTGGAGGGAGCTGCGAAGAACTCCATGCATGTGAGAGCGATGGCCGCCGATATCCGTATTCCTGGTGTCAGCACTGAGAAGATCGCCCAGCTCGCTAAAGCAATTGGCGTTGGGGGAGTTGGGATCTATCCGTCCAAGAATTTCATTCACGTCGACATCGGCAGGATTCGCACCTGGCGGGCTGAATGGCACATGCCTGCAGATGAAAGCTGGCTGGCGGAGTATTCATCTGATCATATCGATCAGACTCTCAGGCTCGATGGAATGCCGGACATGAACCACATCGTCTACGCCTAGCCCTGAGAAGGCCTACTCCCAATCCATATCCGCCAATGATGCTCATCCGCCGGCGGACACTGATACTCGCCAGCGAGCTGAAGGAAGAAGTGCTGTTACGGATGCGAGGCGCTTGCTGACGTCGATCTCAAACTGCGCGACTGGGTTCAACTCGCCAACCAAGGAACCGCCCAGCATCGGTGGCTGAACTGCTTGACAGCTAACGCAGCTATTGGCGATCCGAGATCCTTTCTCCTCTGGGATGTACCGCTTCCGGATGGGGCCCACCTTGGCGGCTGCAAGGCCAGACGGGACAAGGTCAGGTAAAAGCCCTGGCGGTACCGCCTCGAGCGGGTACACGGCGAAGCCTGACTCGGGGTAAGTCGAAAGAACCTCAACCGCCTGGCAAAGATTCGTCCAAGCCCCACAGTTTGGACACTTCGTAAACTCGCCATCCAATCTGACTGTTGCCTTCCGCCCCTCGCGCACAGTGCCGTACCAGAACATCCCGCCAAAAGCAGCGTTGAGGAATCCAGGTAGGGGTAGCGTTTGCGGCCAGTCTTCCTCACGAAGGGCACTTCTTCGAGAACCAGGTGCACCTTGGCCGGGCAGGCGAGCAATAAACTGACCTGCTCGATCACGATCAATGAATACTGCGGGCAGATCCTGCCGAACTGGGAAGTCAGGCGTTGCCATAAGCCAGAGGCATCTGACCTTGGCTCTGTCGTACTGGCGCTGGCGGGCCAAGATATCGGCCATGGAAGTGCTCATTGCAGGCACCTCAACAGACACAGTAACTCGACCGCGCCTTGCACATATCGCCGGGGATCGCAAAGCCTTACCAGCAGAGGGTGGTCCTCCCCAGGTAGTCACGTTCCAGCCGCCGGCCTTGATCAAGGTAGCTGCGGCGACACGAAGATTCACGATGTCTGCAGGAGTGAGCGGCATCAGTTTGAGAGCAGAGTAGGGCGCAGCGATTGCATAGCGCGTTGTGCTAATGGTGACCCACCCCCTGCCCTCCATCGAGCCAAAATCTGCTTACGAAATTCCAACCTCAACCACGCCGGTGAAACGAACATTTCTCGGCACTGTAGATCCGTTCCAGTCCTTACAGGTCTGAGGGCCAGGCGCAGTCATAGTCGGTGGCGTGGAAGTCCTGCCCATTGGGACTGAGGAAATCGGTTTGGATCTCCGTGTGCCTCACCGCCTCAGACAAAGGCCCAATCGTCTTGGCATACATCGATGCACTGGTTCCGTCGACAGAATGGGCTCCACCTGCTGCGGCACAGAGCAGAATTCGCTTAGCAGAGTTCACTCGGCCAACATGGAGATGACAGCAGCGACGTCGCGCCAGAATTCCCCAGGAATGCAGGGTTTTCAGCTTCCACTCTGTAGAACCGCCGACGAAGATCCCGACAGCTGGAGAAAGGTACTCACGCACATCATCTGGGGTCATTCCGTCCTGCACTGCGATCAGCAGGGGCGCAGGAGAGGCACGTAACCGGTCCAACCAGAGGAGCGAGAATTCCAGAGACTTCAACCCGCCAGCCACAATGTCAGGCAATACCACCCACTCGGCCTTTTCACCAAGCAGGCTGAACGCTTTGTCGAAAGCCAGCTCATCAAATGGCCTCCCCTGAATGAAGGCGCTCCAGGCTCCGTTGTCTAGCGCATATGGCATGCCTTCGGTTCTCAGCACGCCGGAAGCAGAGACGAGCAGGTGCCAACCATTGGCGCGCATTGCCGCCAGATTCTGCCGTGTACCTGTACGGCTGGCGTACGGAATCATCTTGGTTCGACCGATAGCTATCCGCTCCTCGATATCAGGTGCCTCATCTGCAGCGCCGTCGACACAGTAGTAATCAGCATACGCCAGTAGAGAGGCGGACTTCCCTATGCGCTCCCCGCGCTTGTAGGGTTCAAGCCAGGCCGGCGCCTGGTATACGGGGTTTGGTTCGAGTAGAACGGTAGAGGGCGACATGCCTTGAGACTCCAGATCAGGAGTCCGCAGCTTGAGGGGGAAGTGAATGTGGCAGGAGCCCATTCAATACCGACACTCATGCCTAGCCCACATGAGGTGTTTAGACCGGGCCTCATAGCGAACAAGTTGTAGGTTTAATGCGCTGGACTTGGTAACGCTGCGGCGAGCAGCTCACTCCGAAACGCCCGTTAGAATAAGCTGCAGGTTTGCAACCCATCAGGCCAAGCCTTTTCTAGCCAGACATTCAGGGTGCGACTGGGGATTTCTACGGAGTAGAATCCCGAACACCTCCAGCGCCGGAAAAGACTGGGGGACACGACCACAAACTATGACCAAGACCAGGGGGCGTCCGATGTCGTCGAGTAAAGACCTTGAACCCACAAAGAAGCCAACGAACGCTTCTGCACGGGCCAAGAGCTCTCAAATGGCTCTATTCGAACTCCTCGATCCTGCGGATACCGAGTACAGCAACACGATTGAGCTGTACGACGCTTTGCCCAAGGGCGTTTGGTCTGGGAAGCAGAAACGCGGCAAGAAGGATGCCGACGGCGATGCATCTCAAGAGGTCGCAGTGAGTGAAGTGCCAAAGGTGATCACAAGACCTTTCAAGTCTCGCGGCACTAGCTATCAGATGAAGGTCAAGCCGGCGATCATCGAACGTACGAACGAAGCTGGCGAGGTCAAAACCCTGGTGATGTTCCCTGGTACCCGGGAAGAACTGATCGAAGAGTGTCTGCGAAAATTCGCTGTTCAAGGCCAGGGCTTCGAGTCAGACAACAGCTCGAAGGATGTCGGGGTCTTTTTCTCAGTCAACCAACTCCGTAAAGAGCTTGCCAGGACTGGGCACTCGTACAGCGCTCAGGAGATCCTGGAAGCCCTGGACATCATGAGCTCGTCGTTGATCGAGGTTAGTCAGACTGGCCGAAATCGTGCTCGTGAAACAATCCGCGGCAACATGCTGGGCTCGATGTTCCTTGCGAGCCGAGAGCAGTATCTAGAGAACTCCGGTGTTAAGTGTTATGCGACCTTCCACCCCCTGGTGACGCAAGGCATAAGGACCCAGCAGTTCCGCATCTACGACTACAGCGTTTCAATGACGATGAAGTCTGACCTTGGCCGTTACATGTACAAGAGGCTCTCTCACTACTGGGTACAGGCCTCGCTGGACAAGCCCTACGAGTTCAAGCTGACCACCTTCCTATCCCAAAGCCCCCGGGGCCTTTCGGAGCGGATGAAGGACAATCTTCGCGCTGTTCGCAACGCGCTGACGTGCCTGGTTGAAGAGGACGTGATCCTCCCAGAATGGGAAGAGATCATGATCAAGAACCCTGCAGACAAGCGGGTTACTGATGATGTTGGCTTCCGCCTCCTACCAACAGAGAGCTTCATCAAATTCATGATGAAGGCGAACCGCCGTCAGAGCGACATACGTGGCCAGGCCGAGTTGATAACAGCCAAGGCTGCACTCAAGGGCGGTAGCAAGCCCGCCGGTGGGGCAACTACGCCAGAAGACGGTGATGACATTTTTGGGCAAGAGTAGGTAGGGCGCATTCAACCTACAACGCCAATGGCGGGGTAGAGCGCAGCAAACCTACATGGCCGTCTCTGAGGCAGATACGGCGCAGCAAACCTACATCACTCATTCGACTTCTTGAATCGAGCGCAGCAAACCTACAACGGCATGCTGCAATGTACGGCGCATCAAACCTACAACAAGGGCATGAAGATCAGGCCCACTAATCCTACATCCCCTTCCAGAGAGCATTGCCCAGCCAGAAAGGGCGCAGCAAACCTACATGCTCCTTGCTGGTTACACCGGCAGTAAGACAAATCGCTACGCGGAGAGATAGCGCGCATCAAACCTACAACCCGTGCGACATGCCACAGCGGTAGTAGATGAAGCGCACTGAACCTACAACCAGGGATGACTTGTTAGGGCGCAGCAATCCTACATCCCCCTGATCATGCCCACGCCAATGAATGCGGGATCGATGCTACGATCCGGCGCATCCAACCTACAACCAATCCAGAGATCGCGGGTGTTCTGGCCTCCTTGATCCAGAAAGGGCGCACTCAACCTACATCTCTTCAGCTTCATCGCAGATACAGCCTGTCAGCACATGAGGTATTGTGCGTAACCCTGTGAATAACAAAGAAAAAGTTGTAGGTTTGATGCGCCAGACTTCAAGCAGGTTCTAGGTTTACTGCGCCCGACTTCAGCCAGGTTCTAGGTTTACTGCGCTCTACCGCTGAGATGAGGCAGAGAAACGAACCAAGGTAGTAGGTTTAGTGCGCTCTAACTCGGGGGATTGGGCCAGGAACGAACAACCTGACCCACAACGTTGTAGGTTCGATGCGCTACACCCCAAAAAACCGGGGAAAATGAGCTGTTCTGTGGATAGAGTTGTGGATAAATCGTTGTGAAAACAAGAGGTTGTAGGTTCATTGCGCCCTAACTTGTAGGTTCACTGCGCTCAATGTAGTAGGTCTGATGCGCCTGAAATCTGAGCCATTCCTAGTACCTGCGGTGCTTCCAGGCCCAAAACTAGCTGCCTATCCGTTCTTAGCCGCTCTTAACCTCTTAAAAGGATCAAAAGCCAGCTGCCGCAACCTAGGAAGCACTGAGCTGTGCAAAACCACCCTCTTTACCAAAGTAGAGCGCAATCAAAAGCCCCTGGGGAGGAAAAAGAGCTATCGACACCCAGCGGAGTAAGTGGTCCAACGTCAGAATAGAGGATTGCCGGTTAGCTCACGAAAACGTCCGCTCAGCGCCTTCAGTTCAGTCCTCATCTCCGACCGCTCAGAAGCAGAATAGCAATCCGTATAGGCGGAGCGGAGAAGCCTCCTCTTCAAGTCAGCATGAAGCTCAGCAAGCTGTTCGCTATTCGCCTCAGCAAGGGCCTCACGATGGGACATCATTGGGGTTGTAGGCTGTTGAATCATCTAAGTGGTTCCTATGTGCTCGATCGACTGCAGGAAAGAGACTCTGCCGTCAAAGTGAGCACATGGTCGAACTTGCTGACATGTGCCAGAAGCAGATCAGATCACCCTATGCCTTAGAATCAGTACCAGCCCACTGACGCAGAAGTAACGTGATGCAACTCCACTCGAATCAGGCCATTCAGCATGATGTCTTGGTCGACGCAAAGGGGATGGCCTGTCCAATCCCCTTGCTGATGGCACGGCTACAGATCAAGCGCATGGAAACTGGTCAGGTCTTGCTAGTCGAAGCCACCGATGTCGGAACTCAGCGTGATTTTCGGTCGTTTGCTGCCAGCGCGAATCATGAAGTGATCCGTGAGACTGCAGCAGATGGCGAATTCAGGTTCTGGCTTCGAATCAGAACGCTCAAAACCGAAGCCGTGGAACCTGATCAATTCCAGCTCTAACAGGTCACGCTAAAGCCAAAGCCGGGGCATCTACAGCGCTATGACCAGAGATCTCGATACTGGCTTCGTCCATCAATGATCCCAGCGCATACCCTCTGCGAAGCTTGTGTTCGAACGCACCAGTGTGATGAGCCAAGGTAGGCCAGCGGCTATGTTCAACCAGGGTCAGCGTATTGCCGTGAACCACTACTGCGGGGATATGCAAAAGCGTGAACTGCACATAAGCCATGTGCACCGCCGTCAGATCGATATCCCAAGCAGTCACGTGCATGTGCTGCTGATAGTTGATACCCGCATTGAGCAGATGAAGGGCCTGCGCAATCACGATAGCGCCACTGCCTGCTGCAGGCTCATGGATAGTGATGAAACCCGTCTCCGCGACTTTGGATCGAAGGTCTGCAGGTTCAGGTGTACCGAGTCGCGCAAGGAGCTCGGTGATCGAGGCCGGGGTGTAGAATTGTCCGAGCTTGGCGCTCCCACCGTCCAGAGCCATCCACGCCTGGCCTAGGAAATCCTCCCCAGGGTGACGCTCCAGGACCGCAACCAATAGCTCGAACAAGCGCGGAAAGACGATCCTGTCCTTTTCACGGTATTTGTTAATCAGGACCTGGTAGCGCTTCTCCCTCTCCGGGCAAACCATTAGCGCGTTTGCTAAAGCAATCGCGTAGACCTCGACGAAGTCCCGGAACACCTGCCGGCTAGCGTGATAGCCAACCTTCCCAAGAAGTTCCTGCAGTCTAGCGATGTGTTCTTTCAGATCAGCCATGTTCTATACCTCTGTCGAAGAGAGGACAGAATCAAGGGCAATGCGCTGTGCCACCATCAGGGGCACGCAGACGGGAGGGTAGGGGCGCTATGCGCCCCTGTAAGCCACTACAGCCCTTTCAGGGACTCGTTCACCACCTCAAGAAGCTCATCGCCATACTGCTCGACCAAACGAGCTTTTACGGCCGTGCTGTATGGCTCCTTGAAGACCGCTACCTTGGCTGGGTCGCTGCGCATCAGCGCCAGAGTTTGAGTGCGCGCGGAAACCTTCAGCTCTTTCACCAGGTCCATCTCATCGGCGATTTGCGCAATGGCCAGCCGAAGGAAGTTGGAGATCGAATCCGGCTGAATGGTATCCCGAGGCTTCTTGCTCAGATCCAGAACAAAGCCGTTGGCTTTCAGCGCATCACTGATACGAGCCTGGAGCTCGGGGTTGAGATCAAGCTTCAGTTCCTGGCCGAGATCATCGCCAGAGGCACTGCCAACTTTCAGACCCTCAAACTGAATCTCGCATGACCAGGCGCGATGGCTGCTCGGGGCAGACGGCCCCTTCAACTTGGACAGGGTAAATGACGCTTGATTTGCAGCTTTGAGACTCTCGAACATCGTAGTAACTCCCTTGTGGTTGGGAGTTCAGGTTCGAGGCGGCACAGGTGTGGCAGAAGCAGTCCAGCAGCTAAGTCTGCAAGCCCGTTCAGCCAGCAGCTATCAACATCGGCGCCAGCAGCCAGTGGTAAAGGCCGTTGATATTCGCTACCAGAAATGTGAGTTGGAGCATGAGCAGCCAGCGTGCACCGATACGGCGAGCGTGAAATGCAAGACACAGGCTGCTAATCAGAAAAAGCACGTAGCCATAGGCTGAGTGCGCATTGTTCTGCGAGAGAAGCAGAGCGCCGGCAATGCCAGCAATGGTGCCTGCACGCTCCAGAAAACTTGTCAGGCTGCTATTCATAGATCCCCCATAACTGGCGCCGGCGACGTGCAGCCACCGGCCAGCTCAGTCAATACTTGGCACGTTCAGTACGGTAGAAAGCGATGCGCCCACTGCGGCTTCGATGTTCGAAAAAGGCTTCAATGACGCTGGCGAGATGATCACAACTGAGCTGCTCGAACCATGCAATAAACCAACTTTCATCCAACGCAGCTGATGCCTGCGTAGCAGCACCGAGATGGTTCGCGATCATTCCCCCCAGCTCCGGGTCCTGGGACGCCTTACGGGCCACGTAACCGCCAACCTTCAGTAACGCGGACTGCTCATCCGGAAAGAAGGTTGGTCCGATCAAGGCATCATCGATGGAGTCGTCGACATCTGCATCCAAAAATACCAGTGCGAAGTTCTCCCGCGGCAGGGAATCTTGCGTGATCCCCAGCAACTCATCCACCTGACCGAGAAGCGTGAGGTAGTCCTCTTCAAAAAAAGCAAACACCGGCGCCGGCAATCGATAAGCCAGAGACATTGGCGTCTTCATCTGTGAGCGCTGCAGGAAAGAGACAACGCTCCACTGCATTGCAGAAGTGAACACCTCTGCTCGGGCAAAACACTGCGACTCAACGGAATCTGAGCAGACAGTAATCCGCACCTTGTGTGGACCACGTTCGAACACCCACACAGCCTTTGCCGTCTGACCGTTTACACCGATTTCTCGTTGAACAAACCGGCTAGGTGCCGGCAGCTTCTTGTACATGGTTTCTGTCCTTCGTCTGATCGTGCTTGGATTAATCGGTGAAGTCTTCCCAAAGGCCCTTCGCTTCAAGAAGGGCTTTGAGTTGCAGAGCTGACTCCATTGCGTCCTTGCCAGAATCCAGATCGAGGAATACTTCACGCGCGGCGCTAGATATCTCCAGTAGCGTCTGACGAAGCTGATTCGGGGATGCAGCAGCAGTGGAAATTGCACCTTTCCGGGGATCGATACGTGGGAACTCATTAAGACGCCACACGACCTCAGACTGGAGGCAGACATTGCCGGCATCGTCGGCGAGGAAGACATCTCCTTGCTGACATTGTTGTTCTGCAGCATTCCAGTCGACGTCTGTTTCAGAGGCTTCGCCAAGCTCAAACACACCGCCAATCTTCTGAATGGTTCGTGGTACTAGGCCAGGCACGTAGTCCAGTGTGGCTGTGAGCTGAAGACCAGAGACGGGGTGATAGGCGAACATGATCGGTTTATGTTGCATGTCGTTTGCTCCGTTGACGATGGAGCTATGTTCGGCTGCCTGAGGGTGTGCCAGAACCTGCGAGATGTGTCGCTGGAGCAAAAAAAAGCTGAACTGTCGAATGGCGGTCGACAGTTCAGCCAGAAGTCCACGTTTGGGGGTGATCAGCAAACCGTTCGCGAAACGCCTTCGGTCAGTACTGCTGACTGGGCCAGAATAGCGTCACATTGGAGGGTGCTACGCCCAAACCAAGCCAACCAATTCCTAAAGCCAACACCGGATCGGTTTCACGATGCAGCCTGGTTGCTTGCAAATGCTGCGTTCACAGCAGCAACGGCCTTGGTTGCTAGTTCGCTATATGTCTCTGCGACCATTTCTTCGCTAACGAGTATCTCGCCGGCGTCGAAGCGGTCACCCGCTTTGACTCGCAGCAGCAGACGGCACTCCCCGAGAAAGAATTGGAAATCTGCGTGGTACTGGTTGGGGATGTCTTTGGTGGTAGCGTGCACTTGTGCAGAGAGGCGACAGCTACCGCGGTTCAGAATTTCCGCCAGGTTTTGAGCTAGATCCAGACGCAAGGTATGCCCGGCCGGGAGCTCAAGACCATCAAGCACAGGTCTTAGGATCAGCGCCATTTCCTGGGCGTGATCCGCAATGTTGGATCTCACACCATTCAAAACATTCTGCATGCAGAAACCGCCGTGCAGAACAGCAACAATCTCTCCGCTATGCATGGCATGGGTTACGGAACCCATTTTCTCAAAGGAAACACCGGCCCGGGTAAAGCCTTTGCTACCGATAGCTAGGGCTTGGATCATTGCGGCGCAAGCTCGAATACTTTGCACCTGGTGCTGATGCAGTGCTGAAGCAGCTTGGTTGGTTGAAGCGGTCATTGGCAAAGTCCTTAAGGCTCGTGAATGAGCAGACTTTCGTGCCTTGGCTGCTGTGCCAGAAGCATGTGGTGTGCGTTTAGCTATGATTCGGCCAACCGACCTGAATCCAGCTCCGTACTGGGACTAGGGTGTCAAAGTCGGTGTAGAGCACATCCAGTGGTGCGTGCTGAAATGCAGGGTATGGGCAATACGGGTCGAAAATCACGACGCCGTAGGCCGGATGAGTGAAAGCCACTGCATAGTAGAAATAGTGCCGGCTCTCTACGTGCTGAGGCCTGACCTTGATAACACCAAGGCCCTGAAAGGCTCCCCAGCCTTTCCAAGGCCTTGGTGCGTAAGTCAGACCCGCCATCCCGAACAGGGCGCACATTTCGGTGCGGTTCACGCAGAACGGTTTGCTCGTGCCACGCCGCGCTGAATAGCCTGCACGTACCACAAGGTCCTTAGCCGCGCTGTAATCGAGGCCCCCGACCATCGCAAGACAGGCAACAATGCCTTCTCTGTGGTCGGAGGATAGCCACTTCTTGATCGCGCAGCTGGATAGCCAAGCTGAATCAGGAGTACTCATTTTCGAGTCCGCCGCCACTACACGCATGCGTCCGCCTTGACCCTTTGAGCCTGTACCACTTCGTACTCATCAAGAAGATCCAGGACTGCCTGCCCCTCAATCGTTTCCTCCTGCAGAAGAAGCCTGGCAACTGCCGTCATGGCTGGCTCGTGCTTCATCAACAGTTCTTCACACTTGTCGCTGAGGGTTTGTAATTCGACTTGGATCTGTAGTTGGACGGATTCGGCATCGATAGGGACACCACAATCGGCCAGGCCAGCGAGAGAGGTAAGTCGTCCAGAACTGGACATCCCGAACATCCCAACCATGTTGCCGACAAGCCTGGTGGCCTCTCGAAGATCATGAGCAGCTCCGGACGACGTTTCGCCAAACGCGATTTTCTCGGCAACTCTGCCGGCCAACAGGACCATGACGCTGTTTCGAACTTCACTTGCCAGCTGAATTCGTTTGTCTTCAACAGGCACAACGACAGTAGTCCCCAGGGTAGAGCCGCGCGGGAGAATGGTCACCAGATCCAGCTGGCCAGTCTTCAGAAGCGCAGCGGCAAGTGCATGACCTGCCTCGTGATGAGCAATCAGCTCACGCTCTTCTGAGCGGATCGGTGCGCCGCCCTTAGGGCGTTCGCCAATTCGGTGCGACTCAATCGAATCTCGCAGATGGGATTCCAATACTTCCTCGGCCTTGCCTCGAATAGCGAGGATTGCCGCTTGGTTCACTACTGTCGCTATTGCCGCGGGGGTGAATCCAATGCAAGCAGCAGCCATGCGTTCGAGATCCATGGCGCCGACAGATTTCAGCTTGCCCAGGTAGAGCTCCAGCAGTTGCCGACGCTCCGCTTTCGAGGGGAGTTGAACGTGAATCGTGCGATCAAAGCGACCTTCCCGACGCAGTGCCGGATCAATAGCTTCAGGATGGTTTGTTGCAGCAACGACCAGGACGCCGGAACTTGCGCCGAAGCCATCCATCTCTGTGAGGAGTTGATTGACTATCCGGTTTGTCTCGGCTTCGCCGAATCGGGCCTCGGTTTGCCGGCGGCCAACACCATCGATCTCATCAATGAATAGGATGCAAGGTGCTTTCCGGCGTGCACGGCGAAACAGCGCCTGCACCTTCATGATTCCAACACCCATGAACATGCTTGAGAAATCGCTGCCGGTTGCCGCTATGAAGTCGATCCCGCACTCGTGCGCTAACGCTTTCGCGAGTTGTGTTTTTCCTGTTCCGGGATCGCCAGTGAGGAGAACTCCACGCGGAGGTGTTGCACCAATCAGCTGATACATGCGCGCGTCGCGCTGCGAGCTAACGATGTCGAGCAGAGCGCGTTTCGCCTCTTCGCACCCGATTACGTCGTCGAACGAAACTTTGTTCGGCTTAGGCTTTCGGCCAAGGCGCGGAAGCCACGGACTGATCATCGGCCAGACAGAGATGGTTATCACGAGGATGACCAGTACACGCAGTACTTGATCGGCAATCTCAGCCCGGGTGAGAGGGACCTCATCAACTGTTTCGGCCGTTGAGTACGCAAAACCTGGGTCAGGTTTTCCAACTGCGAGTTTGAAGAGGTTGCTGGCGCCCAACATAAATTGATCGGATACCGCGTATTTCGAGCCATCCTTGCGGGTCACAAAGATGTCCATCGATCCGACAACCACCTCTTCGATAACACCGGCGTCGACGTCGGCCATCAAATCAGAAAATGGCTTGATATTCTCCGTCCACTGGCCTGGTCGGGTTTGCACAAGCTGGGCCATCGGTTGGGTAGTCACTGTCTCAGACACTTCAGGACTGGCAGTGACGCGAACCCCCCACGCAGCCAGGCCCATAGCCGCAATAAGCAAAACGGCGAGGAGTTGCGAGTGACGCTTCATGAGGCGTCGAAAGGCTTTCAGGCTGGATTTATCGTTGCGCATGGTACTGAATCTCTCAAGCCGGGGTGCTGCTGGAAAAAGTAGGGTTTCACGCTACAGGCTCAATAGGGCGCGGCAAGCCAAAGGTCCTGCCGCATTTCCTCTTAGCTCGACCAAAGTGTTAAGCGGCCGTCTCAGACACCATCTGTTCGAGAACAGACGCGAAACTGGTCACCAGGCTGCCGGTCCATTTCCCACCGACCTTCCTGGCCTCCGAGCAGTAGACGTTGAAAATGTCCCCACGCTTGATTCCGTGTCCTACCGTAATGCGATGGACAACCGGATGGCCGATGACGTCGTAGTCGTCAAAGCCATGCTCGGCGCCGATGAGATATGCCTGTGCATGAGTGCCACTGAACGGAATGGTCACACCAAGTAGTTCAGTTGCTGCGCGCTCTACAGCCGAGCCGTGTAGCACGCGATCAAGAAACTCATCCTCAAGGTCAACGGACTCTAGATCGCGCCATAGCTCACCCGTAATGACTTGGCATACCGGTTCCTCACCGTCTCGCTTCAACTCCAGTTGCACTTCGGCGGTCGGGAGATCCGACATGCCGCCTGGCCAGTCAATGGAGGTTTGCCGCCGCATGCCGCCCTGTGATTGAACTGTGAAAGTACCGGCGCAGCTGTCCTGGGTGATGAGGCGCACGATGAGCAGAGCGTCAGTTGTCTCGGTGTTATGTTCCGGAGTGGCTTCCATGGTGAGATCTCAGTTGTTGAACTGGGATCAGATTCAGGGCGCTGGAGATGTGGCAGAAGCGGCTGCCCGACGATATTGAAGCTATGCCGAACATGGACATGGATAGGAATGCTTTCCATGGTTTGCTCGGCAGCTGACCTGTACATAGGGCTGGTGTGGCGGGCCCTACACCGCGGGCGCGCTGAAGATGGAATCCGAGATGGAGGATAGGGCGCAATAAACCTATAACCTCTACCCTCGATCTAGGCGGCGTGAGGCAAGGCTTGCCTCAGTGCGGCCAGGGCAGACTTCTCCAACTGACGGATACGCTCTGCCGAAACGCCGTACTCAGCCGCTAGGTCTTGCAATGTTGGCTTCGAACCGCTCAGCCAGCGCTTCGTCACGATGTCCCGGCTGCGCGCATCGAGTAGAGCCAGCGCTGAATGAAGATCCTGTGACCGTTGTTCCTCGGAAACTGCCGTTTCGTACTGGTGGGCGGGGTCATAGCGTTGGTCTTCAAGGTAGTGCGAAGGAGATCGAGCTGCTTCCTCGTCATCTGCCTCGGCCGCGGGGTCGAAGGATGTGTCGTTGCCAGCAAGCCTTCCTTCCATCTCCAAGACATCGCGAACTGATACGCCCAGGTTGGTAGCCACGCACTGCGCTTCACTCTGGGTCAGCCAAGCAGTCTGGCGTTTCAGGCGTCGAAGGTTGAAGAACAGTTTTCGCTGCGCCTTAGTCGTAGCAACACGGACAGAGCGCCAGTTTCGCAGTATGAACTCGTGGATCTCAGCCTTGATCCAGTGCACAGCGAAAGACATCAGGCGGACACCCACACTGGGGTCGAAACGCTTTACAGCTTTCATCAGTCCTACGTTACCTTCCTGGATCAGGTCGGCCAACGGTAGCCCATAGCCCATATAGCGTTTAGCGAGACTCGCGACCAGTCGTAGCTGGGACATCACCAACTGCCGGGCCGCATTGAGGTCCTTATCCTCGTGTAGCCGCCGAGCAAGCTCTGCTTCCTCATCAGCGGAGTAGAACGTCAAGCTGTTGATCGCGGCCAGGTACGCATCGATGTTGGAGCCAGGGGCGAAAATGAACTGGCTGGAGGGGATGTGAGTAGGATTGGATGACGGCAAGATGTTGTCCTATTGGCGAGATGAACTGAGGAGATCATCCTCGCCTGGCCCTATAGGTGGCAGAAGCGCGCTTCACCCATGCGTGGGGTTGAAGATGCCTCTAAATGAAAGGCCCGGCTGTGGAACTCAAGCCGGGCCTAGCGTGCTTAATGGCGAGGTAGCTGATTTACGCACTCATAGCGATTGGTGCGCGTACCGCGTCGACCTCAGGATCGAGAACATCGATCAGTGCTTCCTGCTGACGACTGGTCAGTTTTCGGAAGCGGGCCAGCAACTGAGCCTCGCTTGCGCTGAGCGATCCTGGATCTACTGCTTCGAACGGAAGAACCGTCGCCTGACCACACAGGCTGTGCTCCAGGCGCGCGATAATTTCCGAGTTCATACTGCGATGCGAGTCACGGGCTACGTCGGCTACACGCTCACGCATACCTTCAGGCAGGCGAAGGACGAACTTGTCAGCAGTACGAGATGAAGCTTTGGGAAACTGAGTAGTAGACATGTGATTCCTTGCCTCGGGGCCTATCAATTCCAGGCTGCGGTACAACAACCGCATGCCTTTGAAAACTCATTGGAGCCGGGTTCACCGGCGTACTGAAAGTCAAAGTCTATCGGTCCAGAGAGAGGTACCTAGGCCGAAAGCCATGAATGAAAATCCTGGTTTAGCCATTCAGCCGGTTTACAACCGGGCGGGATGCTTGGTTCTGGTTCAGGATCTGGCTGACTGCATCAATGCCATGCTTGCAGATCACTGCATCCAGAGCCTGACGGCCGAACTTCACGAGGTCGTCGTAAGCAACTGGTTCGGCGCCGATATCGCTGATCTCCAGATCCTGGATCTCCGCAATCCCCATGCCGGTAGAAAACTCGGACAGTTTGTGGTGATTCGAGCAGGACAAATTGCGATGGACACCAAAGGTGTACCGGGTCCCCTGAATGTCCTGATCGAACGTTGCGAAAAGCGGTGCAGATGCTTGGCCGTCACTGGTCACGAGATTGATAGAACGATTCATGGATGGTGCTCCTTTGCACTTGTTTGATGTGCTCAAGGTAGGCCTGGCCGGTGTGTGTCAGAACCCAGCAGGTGAAAATTCACCTGGACTCAATGAGCCACCTGCAGGCTGGCCAATGCTTGCTGGCTCGGGCGCCAGCCGGCGATGTCACAAGCCATGTCAAAACCATGCAGGTCACCAGTCGCGCGGATGTCTTCGACCAGAAGACGAATCTGGCCAGCTCGAGACTCCATTTGCGCTGCTGATTTCGAAATGCGGTCGCCTGCAACGCTGGCAAGTGCCGAAGTACGAAGGGTTTCGGCGGAATCGAGTAACTCGACAGCCATGTTGTCCATACACGCGAACACGGCTGCCAGGTTGGTGTTGGTGGAGGTGAGCATCGGAGGCTTGCGCATAGGTTTATCCTTGGAGTGTTCTTGAGGTTCAGTTGGTGGTGTCCGCGTAGGTGACACGCGGATCAGATCGATCATTCAGTGAAGCTGGAAGAGTCATGGAACCGGTGCAGCGAAGTAATTCTTGCGTTTCGCGGTCTGTGAGGCTGAAGACGCCGGTATCGCGAAGGATCTGAATTCCCTTCCGAACAGCCTGTGCTTCGAGAAAGCTCAGTGTGCTGCAGACATCCATAGGCACCCCGAAGCCGTCTGGCCTAGTCACCTCAACAAGCATGATTTCCGGAGCTGAGGCGGGGACGCTGAAGCTAACCTGGGGAAAGGCTGACGAATCGAACTGGGCGATTCTCAGGTTCTTTTTTCGGGAATCTCGCATGCCCTGGGCGAGACCTTCACACAGACCAATCAGCCAGCAGTAAGCCTTCTCACTGGTCGACAGGGGAGGGCGTCGGTAGTGATGGTTGGCAGCTGTTGCAGAACTCACTTCCGCAGTGGCGCAACGAAGGCCTTTGCCGATGATCTTGAATAATGTGATGAGCATGCTGTGTTCAAAGTCCTGTGTTGCTTGATTTCATGCCGTCATGCTCTGCCGCGCAGATGCGTGTCAGAAGCCAGGAAGCCAATGCGATTAATGACTAGGCGGCCGCGGAACCCGGTACAGGCAAGGACCACTCACGGATACCGCTGATGTTCCCAGCAGCCGCTACCTGGCTTGGAGCCAATACAAGTGGGCGAATACACCCAAGTCCAAAGGAAACCTGGGGAAGCACTTGCTGAAGCCGAGTCAGGACCTTTCGAATGCCTGAGGTGCGGAGCCGCCGGCGAGCATCCTTCCATTGCACACCTGAAATCTCATGGACTGAAACCATGCTGTCGACCAGGTATCGCGCCTGATCAAATGCGTGCTTGGCCTCAGGGACTTCTGCTGTCATCTCTTCAACCGCAAGCAGCAGAGCTGTTTGAAGGCAGGCCCAGCCGGCTAGGTCATGAACACGCGAGATGGGGCAGGATGGATGGCATGGCCCCATCTCTCGATGGTCCCATTGATTGGTTAAGTAGTTGAGCTCGGCTTCGGCGTAGAGGGCTGATGGCCATGTCGAGTCGACCCGGCCGTAAACATAGCCTGGGCCGGTGTACTGAATGACCTGGTAGTAATCAGTGATGCGCTGCAGCAAAAGACCGGCCGCGCGGCGGATGTCATTTGCGGAGGCCTGTTCGATCAAGCCGAACTGTGAGCGAAGTCGTAGCTTATCGAGGGGCCTGAGGGTGCCATTGAGCTTGGCTTGCTTAAGTGTCGGTGCGGTAGCTGGCTGGGCATGCTCTACCACTTGGTTCATTGCGCTCATGGCATCCGAGGCCTCTGGAGTCGACGATTTGGATATCGTCATCCTCGGCTCGCTGTGCCAGAAGCTCTCTATAACGAATCACGCACTCGCGACCGGCACAGACAACTGAGCAGCTGCTGTCACTGCCAAGCGACGCGTGAGGCCCCGAATTTCGTTACCTCATTTTGGTTTGTTGGCCATTTCTCCATTCGATAGTGTCGCCGCATACCTGCGAGCTGCGTCCTGCAGCCGCCTTTGCGATACAGGAAGAGGAGTTCAGCATCATGGATCAGCGCCAAGCCCGATCCCGGCAAAAGGGGTTCACCCTTCTTGAGGTGATGGTGGCCGTTGCAGTCATGTCGATGCTCGCAGCAGCCATGACCCCGGTTTGGATCAATGAGTACAACGAAGGCCGGGCGAAACTCACCATCGAGGAGACGCAGTCAATCCTCGACGCGGCAAGAAAGTACCGAGTACAGAATGGATCTTGGCCAGGCGGTGCTACCTGCATAAGTGCGGTCAACGCACTAAAGGGGACAACGCCACCACTGCTCGCAGGCGTCACGAACATCAACAAGTTCAACCAAACGCTCTCGACCTCCTGCACTGCAACCACATTCAGCATCGACCAGACCGTCGCGACCGACTACGACGGTGTTGTGGCGAATGGGTTGGCAAACACGGTGACGTTGACCACACCAGCAAATGGTGTGAGGACCACCATCGGCACGCCAGGAAGCGAGCCAGCCCTGGACAGCAAGCTTTCCCGGGTCGCCGAGACAAACGCGCAACTCAATCGCATGGAGACCACTCTGCTGCTGGGTGGGAACAACATCACTGAAGTAGCGCACATCGATGCCAACAGCTTGAACGTTGCAGGGGCAACTACAACTGGGAGCTTGGGTGTCACTGGTAATGCAACCGTCTCAGGGCAAACCGTCACAAACGTGCTGGGGGTTTCGACTAACGCGCTAATCGGCGGCAACCTGGGCGTAGTTGGCACGACAGCACTGAACGGTGCCGTGACAGTGAACGCAGATGCCCGATTCAACGGTGAGACCGACTTCCGAGACATCGTGAAGCTGAACAAGGTGGTAACAGAGGGAACGTCCTGCTCGCCAACAGGGGCGATCGCAAGAAACTCAACAGGCCTCACACTCTCTTGCCAATCCGGTGTGTGGGCTTCGTCCTCTGGGGACGTTAACAATATATACGCTTCCGGCGTAATTATGGGCGGAAGCGGCACCACAAATCTTGGTCCAAAGAAATTCTGCGCTCTAGGCAGCTATCGCTCTGACTCTGGCGACGATGGTCTATGCCAAGTCTATAAATCCGGAAGCAATTGGTATTTCAATAGGTCACAGCAAAGCTATGTGGGCTGTGGGTATATCTGTTATGACTGAAATGCCATGTGGCCACTTATACTGGGAGTGGCCGCAGTAATCACAATTAGACCAATATCCTTTTCCAGTAGTTAGAATATTTGTTAGCGTAGCTCTGCTCAATTCGTAAATTTGCACAACGAATTGTTGTCGGTTACATAATATGCACTACTGACAGGCACGATTCCGCCCGCGTTACTGCCAGCATTATTGTTGCTAAGAGATGCGTGCCAACCGGAAATATAGATACCGTCTATGTACAGGCGTACATAGTTCCCACTGCCGGTAGAACCGCAATGACCTGATACTGAGACATAGATTGGTTTAGTCGTATTGTCTTGATACTGGGTATCTGCGAGACGACAACCAGTGAGACTAATCCAAGACTGCCCGAAACCAAGGCCGCCATATCCTGCCAACTCGCTGGATTGGCAAACTAGTTATTTCTGACAGATGCGATACCAAACGTAAGGCGTACTTCCGGAATAACTGAAACCAGTCAGATAAGACAGGTATCCAGAGGGGCAACTACACCATCCTGTCTGTGGGTTCGTTATTCCGCAGGATGTTTCAGCGTTCGCCCCGATATTTGTGTATGCCCCTCCGAACCTACTTTCGCCGCCAACCCACACGCCGGATTGGCAAGCTAGTACCAGTACGCGGTAACTGTCCACCAGTCTCCCGCTGAAATGCTGTAAGTACCAGGTGCGACAGTTGCTTTACCGCAAGATCGAGCCGATGAAGTCCAAGCGATCAACTCACTTCCTACTGTGAATGATGAGCCGCATCCACTTACCTCGACCCACTTGGCTTTAGTAGGAACCCACGAAAATAGGTTTTTACTGCCATTCCCAAGGTCATAGCTTGAGTTGGCCGGGTAAACCCGTGCGTACTGCAGTCCCCCACCGTTGCTCGCCCACACGCTGGATTGGCAATCACATTGCCGCTTCGCATGAGTAACCAAATGTTGACCCATCCCAAGGGCTCCACCAGTAATACGCGCCTATTGAAATGCGTCTGGCCGTATATCCAGCAGGACAAGAACAGTTTCCAGTAACAATGTTTGCCTGACCACAGCCAGCTGGCATACCCACATTATTGGCCCCGTGGTTTGTTAGGTATGTCCCCCCAAACCTTACACGGCCTTCTCCAAGCCACACGCCGGATTGGCAAGATGGTTATGGTTTGGCGCATTGATACAGTGTGCATGGATAACAACCACCAACTGCAATTGAAAATGCCGTATATCTAGTAAAACCAGCAGGACAGCTGCAACCACCTGTGATGGGGTTTCCTACATAACAGCCTCCATGCCCCGGACTATAAAAGTATGACCCGCCCCAAGAGCCTCCACTGCTCGGCGCAGACCACACGCCGGATTGGCAAGATGGTCAGAAGTCGGCGCATAGTGCAACAGCGTGGAATGTTCTGTGGTAGGAGTTTCCAATTATGTCTGATGCCGCTACACAGTTGCTCCCATCTGTGTAGGAACTCTCGACGAGATAATTTGCTCCCCAGTGTGCGTCGAGCTTGTATCCACACTCCAGAACAGTCGGATAACTAGCTGGGCATTTCACTGTACTGACTCCTTGTGAAATTGCGGGACCGTTAACTACAAGCGTACTAGGCTTGCCTCCGCCAAGAGAGCGCCACACGCCGGATTGGCAAAACTAACTGCACATCGCTGTCCAACGAATTGCTTGGCTATCGCCAGAGATTCTAACTTGGAAATAATTCAGACCAACAACTGGTACGACATGTGTTGTCGAAGCTGAATCAGTGGTATCCCGTGCTGTCGATGTCGATACGCTCGGATAACTTTTTCTGCATGGTCTAGCGAAGTAGATGTTAACTCTTGCGTCTCGTCCTAATACCGGGGTGGTTCCCCAGTTCATAATCATTCCATTAGAGAGCTCAGACCAACCAGCGTCAGGATCGCCTATAACGGAACCTGAGCTGAGCCACACGCCGGATTGGCAATCATGGTTTATAACAACTGAAAGATCGGCATGGCCAGCAGCCGTTAACCCAAATATCAAATTGTACGTTTGTGCTGTAACCGGCGGGACAGCTACAAGTTCCGGTTAGTGGATTGCCATTGATACATGAGCCCGATTGCGACCAGAAACTTCCGCCCCACGTGCCACTTGCTCCCGATCCTTTCCACACGCCGGATTGGCAAGCTAGTTACACACGAAGCCGTTCGTATCCCATTGGGACGAATAAAACATCTGACCGACCTGTATTGCCATTGTCCCTAGTGGGCAGGTGCAGGCTCCTGTCCTTGGATTTACCCATCTGCACGCTCCATTTGCTCGAACAGTTGCAAACCCGCCACCTGGCTCTGCGGCACTTCCAGCCCACACGCCGGATTGGCAAGTAACTATTTAGCACACAGGCCTGTATGCACCCGGTTATTTCTGTGAGAGTTTGAGTCAATGCCAGAAAACGCACGATTTATTAGTGTATAGCCGGCTGGGCAACTCGGATTGCAACCGCAACCAGATGAGTAACAGGTACAGCTTGCCACTCGAACATCTGGTGTTCCTGCACCATTTGTCCACACACCGGATTGGCAATGATGGTCAGTCTATGCAGTTAGCCCTACAAGTTACTGAATCCCCACTTACTGAAGATGATCTCGCTGAAAGAGTCCATGTAATTCCGTCATTTGTTGCCACACTGCACAAACCATTGTCTTGAGGCGTTGTGAAGTATCCAATCGCACAAAATGCATGCTGACCAATTGAAGAGTTCTGTGTGCTACTTGAACCTGTGCTTAACGTGTACCTGCTTACTGGACCTATCGAAGCAGCTCCCTTCCACACGCCGGATTGGCAATCAGGAAGGGCAGCAAATGGCTGTTGCAGTTATCACTACAGTAGAGCCAGCACCAATCCGCGAGCATGTGACGGAGTTATTCGTGATTACTCGTGGCATAGCGTCGTATTGAACGCTGTCGCCACCAGTATCCGTCGTCCTACATGCTAGGCCCGTCATGGTGTAGCTGGCGGGGCAGGTGCTGGTCGAGTGCAATGATCCAGATCCGGCGCTAGTACTTTCAACTCGACTACAAGCACCTACTCCACTATTCCCACGCCACACGCCGGATTGGCAAGACTCAGTGTTTCCAAGGCTCTCCTAGGATTTCACCTCACTCATCATCCAAAATTTTGTGTGAGGGGTTCGCCAGTGATATCTGATTGCCCCAGAGGGTCGAGCATGAAGACCAAACTGTCATCGACATCGTCTAGGTACTGGTTGGGTGGGGGAACCGGTACCCTATCCCGAAGAGCCGTCACCAGGTGTCGCAGTAGGAGATCTTGAGCACTCTGCAGCGCGAGCTGAACGGACGAGCCCTGTCCTCTCATATCGTCGAAGTCCAGCAGTCGCACCTGGAACTCTCCTTCTGCAGAACGTTCAGTGATCGCAGGGTACGGAATCAGCTGGCCTAGCACTAACTGGCGCCCGCGGTTGCCATTTCCTTCGAGCTTTTTGACGAGCTTTGCAGCCTTCAGGTGTGTGTATCTCTTGAGCATCGCGAGGGACTTGTGGCCAGTAATGGCGGCGATCTCCATGATGTCGAGCCGGCCGAGCTCTGACAGCCTCGACGCCGCTTCATGTCGCGTATCGTGGAAGTGCAGATCTTCGATACCAAGGCGATGCATCATGATTCGCCAGGCTGACTTCAAGCCATTCGAGGTGTAGCTAAAAACCCGGCCTTTTTGCTTCACACCCATGCGAAGCAGCGCAGCTCTTGCCTTAATGCTCAGAGGTACATCCCGCTTTGTGCCGTTCTTTGTCTCAGGCAAGTGGGCAATCCCGATGCGTAGGTTGATGTGATCCCACTCGAGCTTCAGCAGTTCCCCCTGCCGCATCGCGGTTTCCAATGCCAGTACAAAGATCGAGTACAGATCTGTCGTCGCGTGATTTTTGCAGTAGCGCAGGATAAGCCGCTCTTCTCGGGGTGAAATGCGGCGGTCGCGGCCTGGGCTAGGCGGTGGTTTGCGAACGTTCTTGACTGGATTTTGGTCGCACGAGCCCCACTCAATGCAGCCGATGTCAAAGAGCGAGCTCAGCAACGACATCTCTAGCCGAACGGTCGAAGGTGAAATGGGCTTTCCAGTTTTCGGGTTCAACTGGGTAAGCCGCTCGTCCCGATACCTCGCGATGTTGGGGCTGCCGATCTCGCGCATGAGGAGATCGGCATCAGCCCAACGAAGTAGTTGCCTGATTCGATACGACTCTTGAGCGTATCCCTTCTTCAGGATCGAGATCGTTTGTTGGTACTTGATCAACCCATCACGTAGGGTCAGGTCGACTTGCATCCAGTTCCTCCAGCTTAGACTCGACGCTGGAGAAAGCCTCAATCAGCGTGACGTTGAGCACCGAGCAAAGGGACACGACAGTGTCCAGTGTCGGTGAGCACAGGCCGCGCTCGAGCAAGCTGATATAGGTACGGTCATACCCGGCATCAAAGCCGAGCCTTTCCTGGGAATAGCCAGACTGCAGCCTTAGGTCTCGTAGAACCAGGCCGAAGGCATAGTTGTGATCTGGCTTTCGACTGTTCAACGCACCGGCCCATGTGTAGTGGGGCGGATTGTCGAGTTGCAGAGTAAAGTCGTCTGCGGAGTATATTCTGCAGAGCCTTGATTTCGCACCGCTGCCAAGTCTTAGGCCGATGGCCAAAAAATCGCGCAGGGTACTAATTTCGGTCTAAGAGGTCAGCAATCTATAACCAATGATGGTAGTACTGGCGTGCAAAAACCTGTGCGCTCTATCAGGTACGATTGGACGCTCACATTCATAACCCTGCTGGGGGCATCAATGAACGCAAGCGAGCATCTGGCGCAATCAACCTACAACCCATCACTGCAGTACGTGCTGTTTGAGTCTGAGGACCCTGAGGGGTGCTTGCTGGACGGAGTGCTGTACGCCTGGCCAACGGGCTCGTTTGAGCCTGACTTCAGCATCGAGTTGGGGCGCTTTAACGGTGACGTGTTGGTGATTGCGGGTCGCAGAGCCGGGCGCCGGACAGGCCTTCTGATCGAGATGTTCGATGGCCGCCGATTGGCCCTTGCAGAGCGCGATCTCCACGCTGACTAGCAATTCTCCAAAGCAGCCAGTGATAGGGAGCACGCACCAGCGGCGGCGAATGCTCCTTGTCTGGATGACTTAGGCCGCTACTGGTGATGCAACAGCAATTTCTGCGAAAGCCGGCAGACGCTTGATCCGGTCAACGTAGGCGCTCAGGTGGGGGAGAGATTTGATTGAAAGCCCCTTGCTGATAGCGCGTAGGAGCCAGGGAGCGAGAGTGATGTCAATCAACGAGATCGATTCCCCAGCAAAGTAGGTGCGGCCTTCGAGGGTGGCATTGAACTCCTGCAACTGCTGACGCAGCTTTTGAACGGCATCAGCGTTGGCGGCAATGGCTTCGTCCAGAAGCGGAAACACCTCTCTGTGCAGCGTTCGAATCACGCTCCGGTAGATCGCTCTGTCGGCAACGTTTGCCGGTAGCAGCGGGATGGCTGGATTCTGCTCTTCCAGATACTCAAGCACGATATCGAGGTCGCTCACAGTCACATAGCGGTCGCTCAGGGCTGGCACACGCTGTACGCCAACGCTGTTGGCCAGCTTGCTGTTCTCTTGAATGTCGATGCAGCAGAAGTCGAGTTGCTTCACCTGTGCGGCGAAACGAACGATGCTGGATGCGATGCAGTCTGCCTTGACGAAAAGCTTGGTAGTGGACGAGATCGACATGGTGCTAGCTCCGGTTGTTAATGCGATAGAGCTAGTGTGCGGCCAGCCAAGGTGTGCCAGAACCACCCGCAAGGAAACTCCCTCGCGGGCGAATCAAGCTGGTGGTGCTGATTGGGCTATCAAGCCCTTATGAGGAGGCGCTTGATTCAAAGTCCCAGCTTGCGCTCGAAGCCAGGCGAGCTTCTACCATTCGTATACCGGGATGTCCGGTTGTACCTCCCCATCGGAGTCAAGGCGCAACCAACACGATCTGGAGCGTTGCCCTGTCGAATCCACATCTGTCAGGTTCTTGGCCTTCAGCCAGTCACGCAGATCTACCAGACACTGTGGGGGGGCGTTTACGCGACCTTCCAGATCGTCTAGACAGATGAAGAAGCCGTTGGGCCAGGCAGCGCAAGGGCACCAGGTGTTGTTGTTGCCGAGTTTGGATAGCTGATCAGCCACACCCGCAGTGAGGTGCTGAGTGCTGATGACAGGCAGCGATAGGATTTCCATGGGGGCTCCTAGTTGGAAATTAGCGGTTGAGCTGCCAGTCATGGCGCCAGAAGTATCCTGTTGGCCGGCTAGCATTCCCGCTGTAAGCCTGCATTCCAGGACGTCGGCGTTTCAGCAGCCGATAGGCAAACGTGGCACCCTCGCAGCGATAGAGGCGTAAGGCGGAGGTTAGGCGGTAGCGACCATTTGGGAGCTGCTCAATCGCCACTCGCTTGCAGGCGAGCTGTCTAAGGTCTATGTCGCTGTCTAGCGTTATGTCGAGCGTGTGGGATCGCATCGGTTACTCCGAAAGGCCAGGGGAGATGGGGTCAACTGCATGCGTGAATGAGGCTGGCAGGCATGAAGCCAGACCCTCAACTCAGCATGTCGAAGAACTTCTGGCTTTCGGGGTGGCGACTGCGCGGCTTCAGCAGATCCTGCTCTGCCGGCTCGCGAATACCTTGATCGGTTATGACGAAATTCATGAGGCCTGAGACCGCATCGCGCACACCGAAGTACAGGTCGTGTAGGCGCTCGGAACTCTCATGGTCGTTGTGCGTCTCTGCCAGGTTCTGAAGACCGGCCAGCACATAGCCATTGGCGACCAGGGACAGCGTTTCCAGGCTCATCTCGATGTCCTTCATGAGCCCATGACAAGTGCACGTTACGAGATCCTGGCTGGGGTAAACCATGACGACAATCCCGTTCGGATACTCACGGTATTCCCAGAGCCCGCCGGTGTAGGCTTCGCCGGCGAGCGCGCGGAAGGTGTTGAACAGGTTTCCATCGTAGTTGATGTACTGCATGCCCATTAGGCGCACCATCCGCTCGATTGCCGCCTCGTTGGGTACCACTGTGTAGTCCTGCATGCCCGCTCCTAGGTGAGTAGTCCTCGCAGATGTGCGAAGAGAGGAGGGCATTGAAAGGGGAGGAGTGGAGTGGCAGAACCCGATACCGGGTACTTTTTTCATCAGCGCCGGCCTAGACAGCAACCTGCTGCCTGGCCGGCTTATGGCGTTCAGTCCGCGCTGAGCGTTGCTTGATGCTCGAGCGCCGCGTAGGCCTCGGGAAAGTTGCTTGGAAGCATGGCCAGGGCCTGGAGACTGTACCAGGCCTCGTCATAGCGGCCGGAGACGACATCTTGCCGAGCAACACCGACAGTGGACGCCTCTTGGCCATTGGAGAACTGGATGGTTAGTGAGCCGTGCTCGTCGTATTTGTGCAGTCGCTGGCTGGCCATGAACTGCAAAATGACCGCGTCGCCACAACTCGCACAGGTATCCTCAAGCCCTTGCATGTGCTCAAGGCTGGCATCTGGAATCTCTCGATAGCCGCAGAGGTAGTCGCCGCCATCGGCGACACGAACGTAGGGCATCGCAAAACCGAACGGTAGCGCGCTAGAACATTGCGGTTTATTGTCCTCCCACCAAGTTCGTAGCACCTGCAAGGCTGGGTGGTTCTCCAGGTAACCGGTGTGATCAAGTCCATCATCCATTTCTTGGGTGTCGAAAGGCAGCGTCTGGGCCAGGCATACCGCTTTTATCAGCACCTCAGGCGGGAGCTGAACGTGAGCCAGCGCGTGGTGCTCAGAGTTGCCGGCCTCGAAAGATGCCTGGCGGGTCATTTCGTGTAGCTGGAGATCCTGGTGCGCGTTGATGCCGGTCGCCTGTTCGAACGGGATAGGCGGGATCGAAAGGTCTTCCTCGAGTAGCAGGCCTGAGCCATCGCAAACATGTCCGTGCTCAAGCTCAGTGAGTCGGGTGATCTTTCGTTGCATGTACTGTGGTGTGAAGTCCGAGGCTCGTGGCATTGCAATGGCCGAAAGAAAGATCGGCGCCGCCGGCGCAGCTCGCACACGCCAGTCGCTCACTGACATCGTGTAGGTGCGATGTGCCCCTTCTTCCAGGGTCAGAAGCAATACATGGCGTACAACCCATAGGCGCCTGCCTGAGCATGCCTCTGCGGTATCTCCGGAGATCGTCCAGCGGAACTCGATCAGCAGGCCCTTCGGTAGATTTGAGGCGTCGACACACCAGCCATTCCGAGACTCAACAGAGCCACCGATCACGTAGCGTGGATTGGGGTATGGCTGGCGTATGGTGATCCCAGACTGGGGCAGGAGCAGCTTCTGCAGCTCAGGGGGACACTTAACCTCGAGCTGGATATCCTCAAGCTTGAAGTGGCAGCCAACGGGCATGAGAAGTTCAGGTAGCAAATGAAGTGTCGGCCTGTCGGTATCCGCGGTACCGACCTCCGTTCCATCTGCATTCAGAAGCCTGTTGGTACCGATATCGACGGCGTACTGCATGACTCTCTCCGTAATCATGCCCAGGATGGGCTTTGAGCCACGGTACCGCCGATCAGGTGTGGCGCAACCCAAACCCAGTTAAGCGATTTCACCGGGTTCCGATTGCTGAGGGCCTCCGTGTGGTGGTGACGCGAATCAGCCTTGCTGTCAGGCCGATTTAGTCGGTGTATGTCGCTGGCGCTTGCGCTTGTGGCCGAGAGGGAAGGTGACCAGTAGCACTGGCTTTCGCTCTACCTCTGCTACTGAAGCAAAGCAGTAGGAACCGGGAGCACCAAAGAAGCTGTCAGCGTTCTCTCCTAGCAGCCGTTCCCGAAAGTCGAATGGCCCCAAGATCTCCCGGAGAATGATTCGACGGGTCTCTTCTTTTTGCGAGCTCAGCCAGGCAACGACCTCATCGGTGCGCTTCTCACCAGGTCTGAGACGAAGTGGCCGGCCGTTCGGGTGTATAGGGTCCTGAACCTCGCATTCCTTGAGGTCGAACATAACGGGGAGGGTGCAGATCCTGGTCTCGCCGCGCCAGACTATGGCGGCTAGATTTGCGCCTGGAGGCAGTCGCCGCAGATCAGTCAGGTCACCTGAAAGTTCCAGGGAAAGAGATCGATCGATTGGCAAAATGCCATCCGCGCTAGCGAAGCCCCGAGAGATTTTGGTGATCCGCCCGGATGCGACTCTCACCCAGCCAATATCTCCGGACTCTAAGGCGCAGAGGTAGCGCTTACCTTGATCAAGCTCGATAGTCTTCTGCTCGATCTGCCAGTTGGTGAAGCTACCGGACCCTACGGAGAGAAAGGGGCTGTGGTTCTTCTTCTTGGGCTGAATGACTCTGCATCGTTGTGCTGGAAAGCTTTTCTTCAGAGGTGTCATTCGTTCGCTGATCTTCCCCCTGATTGCCTGTAGTCGACGCTCGCGCTCCACTTTGACGGCCGAGCCATCCGCATCCTCAGTCAGGGGGAGAACATCGGCCTGGCGCTTGAATTGAGCTGCGAAACTGAGTTCGACCGTCTCACATGCCTCACGAAAGGCCTTGTGGAGAGCTGCAGGGTCTTTCACGTTGTCCCGCATCCATTGAATCATCTCAGCCGTAATCGGCTCGGCTTCTTCGAGCCACGGAGCTATCCGGGCCCTAACCACGTCGCGAACCTTGTCGCTGGTGAACGCGGCAGACAGCTCCTTGTTATGAAGTCTTCCGCGCTTTGTAAGGTTCTGGCTGCCGATCGTGACGAAGCTGCTCTCGTCCATCACTACCTTGGCGTGAAGGCCATCAATCTTGAAGAGCTGATGACCGGCTCTGAGCAGTGCCTCGAGCTGATCCAAGCTCGATCCGCCCGATGCAAAGAGCGGTACGTCGAAGCGTGTGTAAATCCTGGCGTTGGCTTTACCTTCCACCAGGCTGGTGCAGAGCTCCCCGGTGATGAAGGGCGAGAGGATTGTCAGCGGGGAAGTAGCGGCCCTGGCCTTTATTCTCCAAAGACTGGCGACCTTGCGCCGAATCTGCAGGCTGCTGATTGGGTCGATGGCCACGAAGGTCACTCCTTGTGATCGGGTGGTATACACACCAGGTTCGGAGTGAAGAGTACCAGCAGGGGCGGCTCTGTGGCCTCTAGGCGCAAATGCGTAAGTGCTGCAGGCACTGGGCCTGCGAACACTTATTGAGATGAATCGCTCAGGGTCGAAGCGGTCTCACGACGGGAATCACCTTGGATCTGGATGATGGCGTTGCCGAGGGCTTCGCTTTCACCATCCACGTAGTCAGGCCAGGGAACGAATGGCTCGCTGGCGAAAGAGTTGAACATCACGCTCTCTGGGCAGCGGTACCCAAAAGGCGCTGCGTCCTCGAACTGCACCAGCGCAACCGGGGAAACACAGGCCTGCATATCCTGGATGTCACCAATCTCCTTGAGGACTCTTACGTCGGCCCAGCCGGCCTTGTCGTTCGAGAAGAACGAGAGATGCTGGAATGCCGAGACCATGCCAACCACCGCTGCACACGACAGCACGACTACTTTTCCTGTCGGCCAGAACAGACGCCCCTCAGCGGAAGCTGCTCGTTGCCAGCAGTAGCTTGCGTACCCAGTGCACACCACTGCACCGAGCCCCAGTAGATAGACGGAGGTGCGGCCAGTGGGTATGTCGAAAGAAGTGGGGGCATCGATCTCCAAGATCATGCTTAGTACCGGAGCCATGAACAGCAAGCTGATTACGCCGAGCAGCAGCGGCTCCAAGGGAAGCCGCCATTTGGTCCAGGGTTCATTCGCGAACTGAGCAGCCCGGGTCATGTATGAGAACTGGCTAAAGGTAGCCAGCACCATCAGTGCCAGGCAGAGAATCAGGTAAAGCATGAGTTGGTCCTGTGGTTGTGTGGATCAATGCTCGGGCGATTAGCCCTCGACGCCATTTGTTGGCGTGACGGCAACTTCAGCTGGCACGCGGATATGGGCGTCAACAACTGCCGAAGCGCCACAGTGTTTCAGCAGCAAACTGTTGCGTTCCTGCGAGTAGAAGTTGATGAAGCCGAACGAGCCAAGTGGCCATCCGATTACGGCAGAGATGCCGAACATCATGAGCGGCATTGTCAGGAACAGGGTGATAACCACGTTCATCACGTTGCTCACATCGGCCGCGGTCATGGTGGTGAGACTGCGGGCTGCTTGTGCGATAGCTTCCGGCTCCATCATGCCGAAGACCAGAACGAGCCAGAACACCGCAGCTGGCAAAGCCAGCACCAGGTTGTAGGAGAGGCGCCAGAGCACGCCGATGACGTTGGCTATTTGTCGGAAGAACAGCGGGGCGTCGTTGCCCATGCCCATCTCCAACGCAGAATACTCGGCCTCGGTGATGGAGCCGATCTTTCCAGTGCTTGCCCATACTTCCAGAGTGCCGGATTCGGCTGCGCTCGCTTTGGCCTGTAGGCGGTCGAGATGCTTGAAGCGCACATAGTAGAAGCCGGCCGATGTCAGGATGGCCATCAGCAGCATGGTGATCGTGCTACTGATCCCAAGCGTAAAGCTCACGAGCAGGCTGGTTGTGACGGGAATGATGGCCAAATGGGCCTGTGCTTTCAGTCGGTTGAGCATGGCGACTCCAATGTCGAAGTGGGGATTCCACGGTACCGTCTAGCCAGGCTCCAGCAAGCCAAACCCGGCTAACCAAGTTCTATGAATCCCCGCCAAGACGCCGCCTGAGGAGATGCATTCAGCGGGTGTGAACTGCTTCGATGACACTGATACCGAGCTGGGAGAGTTTCACATCGAAGTGCCGGCACTCGGTGGTGAGCTTGTCCGGCATCTCATTGATCAGACCTTTCTCTCGGCAGGCCTTGGCTACGCGAAATTCATCACGAGCGCACTCAATAGAAGACCCCTCGTCCAGGTCGCGGTCAAAAGTCTCGAGGAAGAGACGCTGCGTCTCGGAGAGCTTGGAGGCGATCTGCATGGCCCGCTGGTGCTGGATGAAGGCTTGAACCTCATCTGCAGGTACTTCTTCCTTGGCCCATGCGGCGAAGCTCATACGTGTGGACGACTTCTCGCTGCCAACTTCAGCGGCAACCCGAGCACAGCGCACTCGATACAGCAGACAATCATCATCCTCAGAACGGTCAGGGAGCGTGTATTGCGGGCCAACGTCCAGGACCTCGCGCAGACCGTTCTTGTTGTCGGTGAAAAACTTGCTTTTCTGGATCTCGGATTTCCGCATTTCTAACCTCGGCTGGGCCTGCTGGCCGGACTCTAGCTGCTTGATGGCCTTCAGGCCAGATGGGGGCGGGTGGTGCTACAACACAGGCTGTTATGCACCATGACCATCTCGGTGATCGCGGCGTCGTTGTTCACAACGGCTGAAAGGCGCTCACTGACGCCAGGAGCCCGCTCAGGAAAGGTCAGGTAAGGCTCGGTGCAGTAACCGGCATCACGAGCGAGCTTCGCCGCCACGGAATGAACCGCGGAGCGGATCTTTAGACTTCGGCCAAGCGGGGGGAGCTCGGCGAAGCTGCTGATACTGAAGGGTAGGGCAGAACGTTTCATGGGGGCGCTCCTGGTTGTTGAGCGCAAGTTTCATGCTGGGACAGATGTGTCAGTAGCCATGAAACTCAAAAAAAAGCCCGGCGAATGCCGGGCTAAAGGTCGTTCTTGAACTATGCAGTTCGGGCGCATTGGGCAGCAGTCGAGGCAGAGGCAGGACACCCAATCGCTCCTCAACCCCAACCGCTGCCCAATACGCCCTGGGACGTATTGGCCTGCCTTGTTACCGCCAGGGCAGGACTGGTACAGCGCTCTGAGTCTGGCTTACGCATTTCCCGATTCCGCCGTACTGGAACGGTACGGGGGGCACTGCAGTCACGGGCCTTATCCGCATGCGTCCACGGACAACATCACTGTAACGGCACTTCAAATTCTGACCAGGCAAAAAGCCCGAACCAAGTTCATCGTGTCAGCCACCTTCAGTTGATGTGGGTTTTCCTGGGTTGCTCTGTTTCATCCAGTCCCGGGACGGTCGCTCAGCGTTGTCTTTCTCCATCGCCAGCATCAGGTTGATGAGCGCTTCTCTGGTGAAGCGAGATTGCCCGCCGCCGGCGCCTGGACAGCAGAACTCGACATCAGCGCTATGGCTACCATTCCAGATGCTGAGGCAGGCGTCATTGTCGGCATCGAGGTCGATCCGGAGGTATGCGTGAGGGCTCATATCTCCTAGCCGCGCAGTTGTCCGCTCAGTGGGCCATTGATGCTTTTTCTTGGCCTCCAGGCAGAACTCAAGCAGGCGCTCGCCGTAGACCTCCATCTCCTCGGGGTAGACCTCGCCTAGTAGGTATCCAACCCCCGCGGCCTCAACACATTTGCCCAATAGATTGACCAAATCCGTTTCCGTAACCGCCTCGTTGTCAGTCTTTGGTTTGGCAGGCGCCCGGCCGGCGCTAGAGGCATTAACGCCAGGTTGTCCGCTGAGGAGAGCAAGCAACTCCAAGGGATCAATCAACATCGGTTCACCGGCCTCTAACGCCAGTTCAGCACGCTGCTCAAGGTTGCGGGCCTGATTGCTGGACAGAGTGTTCATGCACAGTTCTCCTTGTCGGCATCCAGGCCTGGGGCGCCGCGCAGGTGGTTGGGTGGGTACTCGTCGTGCAGCTTCCCGTCGAGCTCGCGGCCTGAGTTGCGCTTACCTACGCTGTGCATAACGATCACCGGGAAACCATCCGCATCCCGCGCACGCGCCATGTCCGCACCATTTCGCAGTTCAACCCCGTGCTTATCAAGGCAGATGCCGCCATTGACCCAGGTTTGGGCCTTGTTGATCCACTGCTGGTAAGAGGTGAACTCTCGGAAAACCGCCTTGCGATCGCTCATCGTGTAGGCCTTGGTGAACCAGCGACCCCACTGTTTGAACAGGAACGGGACTGTCGCAGCAGCGCATTGGTCGCGAAGTCCCCTGGCCCAAGCTGGGTGCATTGGGCGCGCCTTGTCGCCGGACTCGCCACCAACAACAACCCAGTCGATTCCAGGGTTTGAAAGCCCCAGTTCGGAAGCCAGTGAACCGATTTCCAGCCAGGCCGAAAGGTCGACCGACCCAAGAAGAGGTTCCGCGCTGATCCAGCGAACCGCTGCAGGTGAGCGCATCAGCAGGGGGACCCGCGCCTCCGCGCAAGCCTGGTTCTCGACCGAAACGCCAAGCCAGAGGTTCGGGAGCGGGTACAAGTTCTTGGTATAGCCCCAAGGGATCGCCGGACCTTCGCTCGAAGCCGAGCCGTCTTCATTGCGCTCACGCGCGGCCAGGTCGAACACGAGCTGGCTGAAGGAGTCAGCACGGCCCTTAACATTGATGAAGGTGTCACCAGCTTTCGCCCAGGCCTGAAGATGCTCTACGTCGCTTCGGCTCTGGAGGTACTGGAGCATTCGCTCTGCGCGCTTGGTCAGGACCTGGAAGATGTGCTTGCGATCGCCGAATGCCTCGCACGCCAGCATCACCGCGAAGATGCGATCCAGCGTTTCGGTGCTAACGTTCTCGTGAAATAGGTCTGACATGCTGTTGACGAAGATCAGGCGGCCAGTAGTCCAGCGCAGTGGCTGATCCAGGACATTCGTGGCCTCGCGTATCGTTCCGTTCCATTGGCCACCGCGGGCGAGCAGTCCGTCATAGCTGCCCAGGCCTTCGGGGACGCCGCGGCCTCGGTCCATCGAGATGATCCTTGCTGCCGTTGTCTCGGCATAGCAAGTTTGGCACCCGGGGGTCAGTCGGCTGCACCCGCGCAGTGGGTTCCAACTTGCCTCCGACCACTCGATATCGGTCTTACCTGCCATCTACTCACCCTCCTGCAGGCAACGCATACGCTGAGTGGTTGTCACGGCGATCGCTTCGCTGAGCTTGGCCATGGCAGATGCCGGGCTTCCCGATTCTTCGACCGAAATCCGTTGAGCTGTGTTGAAGAACTGCTCGAGGTACTGCGCTTCTTTGCTAACAGGCAGCGCCTCAACGAAGCGGGCAAGCATCTCCCGGGTGTCCGTGGCGTTGACGCCATGGATAAAGCCGCGCAGTCCTGTCTGACGTGCGATGAAGAGGAGGTCCTCGCTCTCGGGCTTGGCCACCGGCGCGGCCGGCACAGCTGGAGCTGTGCCTTGAGTGACAGGTGCCTGAGTTTTCTTGAACTCGGCGACTATTGCTTCACGAGCAGTTGGATAGTTGTCATCCGACATTGAGTCGTAGGTCCAGAAAACAGGGCCTTCTACCGGGTTGATTTGCCGCATGGGCATTGGGAACCCGTACTCGCACCCGAATGTGAAGAGCTGAGCATCGGTAGGCTCGTTCACAGACTGGGGGAGTGGATGGTAGTGGGAGACACCTGACCCCGGCTGGCCTGCGATGCGAGGGGCGGTGGCGCAGCAAACGCCGGCGTCCAGCAGAGCGGGCGAGCAGGGAGCCCACCCATCAGGAATACCCTCCAGCAGGATCGCGCCCTCTTCAGGGCAAGCCGCGTGATAGGCGTAGAGCCCTGCTACCGGGAAATCCTGGCCCGCGTGGTGCAGCTCGATCACCAGGTCACCATCCAGCTGATCTGTGGTGTTATCCGGCGCCAGCAAAGTCAGGGCCTCGCGCAGCTGGTGCCCGTTCAGTGCGATGCCGTTGGAGGCGGATTGTTGGGCGCCAGCGTTTGGCGCTGTGTTGCTCTGAGTCATGGAGGTACCTTCAATGGTTCGGTCAGGCTATGAACTGATGCTAACGGCCCGTCGAGGAGCCACTAGCGCATATAGGGCGCGGCAAGTTCAGGTGGAGCTTGGTGTGAGCGCGTGCGGTGGGATGTATGCGCCAGGGGTGATCTTGTCCAACTCCGGGTGGAACTTGTCGTAGAAAGACTTGCGTCGTTTCAGCGTGATCCAGGAGCTGTTTAGCGGCGGCACTTCGCACACTTCATCGATTGCCGAGAAGGCGTTGCCAACGTGACCGTGGTCTGTGATCTGTTTCGGGTCGCGCGCTGCGCAGGTCAACCAGGTATCCCAGACATCCTTGACCTCCTGCCAGATGGAACAGGCGCCTTTACGGACAAACCAACCAGGTTTGACCCCTAGATCAATGAGATTCGTGGTTGCACCAACTCGAATGGGGGCGGTGGTCAGCGGTTGATATGACATAGTTGGCCCTGATGACGGTTTTCAATGAGGCCATCATCAACCGGACCGGTTTGTGCCACCACCAGCCGGGAAACGGTTACCAGCCCAACCCTTGCGGGCGCAGTAGAGGGGCTAGAAAAGCGGCCACCAGGGCCGCAGAGTGAAGTCGGGCAGCTGGATCAAGCATGCAGCGGATGTTTCTGCATGCGGAATCTGGGCCGGGACTTACAAACCGCCGCTGGCTTCGATGTGGTTGATCCCGGCCAGGCGCGCTGCAGCGTACTTGGTCGCCGCGGACTCCAGTCTTGATACACCTACGCTCAGCTGAAGCTGACCACTCTGGATTCTCTCCTCCCCATGTTCCGCGAGCAAATTGCTTTGAAGGCGGAGTGCCAACGGATGATTGAGGAACTGACTTGCGTCAGTCAGGGTGCATCGAGCTTGGTTTCGATACCCGCCAGAGGTCATGATTATCTGGGTGCCCCTGGGGCCGAGGAGCTCAAACCCTAATGCCTCGTAGTAGGGAACCTTCTCAACCGTGCAAGTTAGGGCCGCATGTGGATGCAGTTTGTTCAGTTCGCCAATTAGCGTACGAGCGATGCCTTGGCGACGGTGAGCCGCGTCTACGGCGAGGTATGTGACCGCGCAGGCGGACTCCATATCAGTGGAGCTGACGTACTGTAGGAATCCAACCACGTTCTCTGATGCGGGCCCAGTAGTTGCCAGTATTAGCCCTGCCTTCCGTACGTCATCTGGCCCCATTCGATCCATGTACAGATGAATCTCCAGCACCATGTTCAACTCAATGAGTGGGTACATGGGGTTGCTTGGTTCTGGCTGAACCATGTGCATCTCTGGGGTGTTTTGCGCGGCCAAACTCAGGACTTGCTGCATGAGCTCTTGTCGTGGCGGCGTGCGGTAGTGAGTGATCGTAAACATGGGAAAGCCTTGAGATCCGTTAGTGGGGGTAATGATACGGCCCATCATCGAATCGTCCCGCTCATTGGGTGCCAGCAAATCCTGCTCTTGAGCACAGCAATAAGCCAGACCGCTTGCCTCAGAAGAAGCCTTCCAGGACAAGCGCCTCATAGACGATCTCGAGGGCTGGCTTGTGGTGCTCAGCGCTTTCTTCGGCGTCCATCTGGTCGAATGCGGTGGTCACATCCCACCAACCGAAGAACGCCTCGAAGTCGCTGAATTGCAGGGCCTCGTCATCGACAGTGTCTTTGACGGTCTGGATCAGGTCTTGGAAGGATGGCATCTCGCCGGGCTCACAGAGACCCTGGGCTGCCATTGCGTTGATGGTTTCGTCGTAGCGGGTCTCGAGGGTGGCGATGCTCATGTCAGTCTCCGGCATGGTTCCAAGGGGCAGTGATGAAGTGCGGCTGCTGTGCGCCGCGAACACAAACCCATCTTCAAGCCAGTGCTGCTGTGCCACTATCCCCGGTCGCCATCAATGCCTGATGGTCCCTTGCGGCCTTGGGCATAGCTAGGGCATCTCGGTGTAACCGGCAGGCCCCGAGACCTGCCTCAGTCATTGCTCGCCGCGTTCGACTGAACGTAATTAGGCGGCTAGGCTGGCGCAGCTGCGCACGAAGTGGTGCGAGTCATTGAGAAGCGAATGGCGGGCCGCTTCATCACAGAGGCCCCAGTGCTCATTCGCAACCTTGCAGCGCCCCAGTCGATCTAGCGCCTGCAGATCTGCTGCACCGATGCTGCCTTTGGCAGCAAGGCAAGCCACTGCGGTTTCTCGCTCCGCATAGAGGAGTTTCAGTTCATGTGGGGTTGGGTATGGCTTGCTCATATCGAGGCTCCAATGCGTCCGTGTCGGGGGTAGGGTTAACCAGGGAGTTCAGATCGACTTCGCTCACGACACCTTCGCCATGACAGCAAACTCGTACTTGTCTTTCTCACCGAAGATTGTCCAGCCACGAAACAGGCGAACGTCCTGGCCAGCATGCTCGGCTAGCACGCTGGCATCGGTACCGTCGACAGTCCGCAGCATCTTGTACCCATCAGCGGCCAGCTCAGGGGCGCTTCCGGTGGGGCAGATCATGGCCATGCCAGAAGTGCCGATCGTGTGAATTGCCAGCACCGCGTTCCCCTCAATCTGGTGAAGAGTGATCACGCCGCCGGCGGACAGGTCAGCGAGCCACTCGCGCTCAACCATGCGCAGGTAAGCGTCATGGGTGTAATCGATGTTCCAGGGCCGCGGTTGCTTGAAGTTCTCGCCAGTGAGGTTCTTCCAGATCACTTTGATAGAGCTTTCATCACCACGGATGAGGAACGCACCGTTCAATTCGATTGCGTGTGTCTGGTTGTCGGATTTGCTGCTCACAGAGATAGCCCTCATAGGTGGAGTAACTCGGGTTGTCCGAGTACGTGCCTATGGTCAATACCCTCACCTGTGCCACCAGCCGGCTGGCTAGCGGGTGTAGCCCTTTCGGCCTTCAGGTGCGTGGGCGTTTCAGCGAGAGGATCGGGCGGTTGCTTTGTGGGGCTGTGCGTTGGGGTTGTGTGGGGGCCTTTCGATGTTGGGCGACATCTTGAGGCCGGCAACGGCAATCATCTACATCGCTAACCCGCGACAGCGTAGATTCTTCAATCACGTAGCCGGCGGCCTCAAGCCGCTCCAGCTCAAGGCGATCGCTTTCTCCCAGGTAGCGCGCGATGCTGTAGAGCGCCGAGCCCCGACATGCAGGGCACCTAGCCAGGGTGACAGGCTCATTCTGGGCAATAACTGGTTGGTGTTGCGGCATCACTTGGTTCCTGTACTGGAGTTGCAGGCGTTCAAACGCTCCAAGGATTCTCCCATATCCACCGGGAGGTCGCGCGGAGGTGCAGGCGCTGTTCTTGGAAATCACGGAGGGGTTTCTACTTGCCGGTTACCGCCCTGCGGTTAATCTGTGCAACCGATCCGCTGCGCTAGCCCAACCAAAACGCAGCAGACAACCCCCTCATAAAGGATACCCCTCGATGAAGAAACAGATCCTCACTGTGGCGGCGATGTTGCTTAGCACTCACGCCCTGGCCGCTAGCGATAGCACCTTCAAGGTGACCGTCCAGGTGACTCAGGGTGACGTGATCCTCGCCCCCTATACCACCGTCGTCCGAGATGGCGAGGAATTCCGCTATTCCGAAACGAAAGACATCGACATCACGAAGGAAGTGCTCACCACGGCTGATGGCAAGTCGAAGGAGACACTGATGCCGATGAAGGTAGGCTTCGATTTTCGAGCTACCCCGCACCTGCAGATGAACGGCGACATCTTCCTCGACTTCAACTATGAAGATGTCCGTCTTGAGCAGATGCGCGAGATCCCCATTGGGGACGTGGATATGAAGTTGCCGGATGTACGGGCTATCACCGCCGGCTCTCAGATTGCAGTCGAAGAGAACGCGCCGAACGTGCTCGTCGACGGCGTCAGTAAAGATGCGCGAGTCATCTTCACCATCGAAAAGCAGTAACCCCACGATCTTCCGAGTGCGGCGATAAACGTGTCATTCGTCTTGCCGCCAGTACCCATTATCCGCAGGAAGGCTTATCCTTCATTTGACGATAGAAAACAGTCAAATGACTGAGGTAAGCCATGAGCGTCTCTGCAGCTGAAAGCCGGTCACCCCGGAAGAAGGATGAATCCCGAAGTGTGGAAGTGGCCGCATTTTGGGATTTCACCTCTGACCGCGACAAGATTGAAGAGTCCGAACGGCTACGCCAGATCAAAGTAGGCGTGTCGTCGAGTCTCATTGTCGCCGTTCGAATCGTCTTCGGCCTCAAAGAGGCCGGCCTGACCACACTTCTCAATGCGTCGTCTTCCACGCTTGAGCGTCGCATACGCGACAAGAAGCCCCTCGACTCCGTTGCGTCAGAGCGACTAGATAGGATCGCTGCGGTATCTCACCTGGCCGAACAAGTGTTTGAAAGCCGCGATGGTGCTGCGCAGTGGATGTCTAGACCAAACAAGGCGCTTGGTGATGTCGCGCCAATCATGCTGTGCGAAACGGAAATCGGAGCCAAGCAGGTTCGGAGGGTTCTCCATGCCCTGGAATGGGGTGGTGTCGCTTGATGCTGGCTTGGCGCATTGCCAAGGCCTCCAGAGCCACTGACCTATCTGGCCGAGGGGCTGCCATTGAGGGTGGGCGCTGGAATGATCAAGACATCCCAGCCGTTTACATGGGGCTAACACCTGCCATCTGTTGCCTGGAGACCTTTGTCCATGCCGATGGCGAGCCAATTGTACCGCTGAAGATCACCTGCTTTGAGTTGCCCTCCGAACCGTCGCTTTTCCTTGAAGTGAGTGGCTCGTCGCTCCCGGCCGGCTGGGCCAACCTGCCGGCCGATCGCCCTAGCATGGAATTTGGCTCGGCTTGGTTGAAGTCCAACACTCACCTCGGGTTGATCGTGCCTTCAGCGGTGCTGCCCCTGGAACGCAATGTGGTGATCAACCCAAGCCATCCTGCCGTGAAACAGATCCAGGTCATTGATGTGTACGACTTCATGTATGACCCGCGGATGTTCAAGTAGCCGCCAGAGCCTGGTGATGCCTTTCCATCCCACCATCTGAGGTAGAAATGACTGTTGAGCGTGATGCGCTGGAGCGCGCTGCTTTAGCCTGTCGCCGCGGACTCTTGAGCCTGTCGGGAGACGATGCTTCGGTATTTCACGGCTATCCAAGAGGTGCGTGCGGGCCCGCCTCAGAGATACTCGGGCGGCTCCTACTGGAAGAGCTGGGTTACGCCGGCGTCTACGTCTGCGGCGAATCACATCCTCAGCTGGGCACTGAACAAACACACGCCTGGTACGAAGTTGGCGATTTCCTGGTAGACATCACGCATGATCAATTCGACGGTACAGGTCTGCGCGGTTGGGTCTTTGAGCGGGGTAACGAGTGGCATGCTCGGTTCGCTGAACAAGATCCACGTCCCGGGGCATGTATGCCGGAGCACTGGCCGTGCTATCCCCACGACGGCTATAGCGCCGCGGTGACCGAGTACAGAAAGAGTCTGTAGGCATTCAGAGGTTGATCATGGCCGAGATAGACGCCTTCGAGCGGCGAAAGCTTGAGAAACTGCTACGCATGGGAGAGGGCTATGTCCTTAATTTCTCGGATCGCACGTTTGCTGAGTTCTTTCTGGATTACCGGATAGACATCAATGCGGAACAGTTCCTGACTGGGGGCGTGTCCAAAGCGAAGCGAATGCGGGTCTTCTGGTCGATCGCTCCTAACAACGTCGTAGGCAAGGTGCTTGAGGGTCTGATCGCCTACGGCCTCGAGACGGAGTCCTTGGGTGACAGCAGCCCACAGCTTGTTGATGACTGTCGTAGGGCGGCACAGCGGCTCATGGCTGGAAACCCAGTAGCTGACCTGGATGCTCTGACTGCTATAGCGGATGAGCGAGACTTTGAAGTAGTGGCCGAGCACGTGCGCGAGGCCATCGAAAAGAACCAGCCAGAAGGTGGCCTCGATCGCCTTCACACCTTCGTGAACAAGTTCGTCCGGATTATCTGTGAGCCGCACGGAATCACGGTCAGCAGGGATAAGCCGCTGCACAGTGTCTTCGGTGAGTATGTGAAGGCCTTGCGCGAGTGTGGCCACCTGGAGTCCGTCATGACCGACCGGATACTCAGATCCTCAATCTCGGTGCTCGAGGCATTCAATGACGTCAGGAACAACAAGAGCCTGGCCCACGACAATCCCATCCTGAACTACGACGAGGCCTTGCTGGTGTTCAATCACGTTGCGTCGTCTATCCGGTTCATCAAGGCTATTGAGGCTAGGATTAAGGCTAACTGAGCTGCAGGTGGGCCCGTCACATGAAGGCCAGACGATTGCTGTTTGCGGTGTTCCTGCTTTGGCCATTCGGGTTTGGCATGGTCGGTGCCGGCATTGTCCCATTTGCCTTCGGTGACACCGGCGCGGCACGTGTCTTGGCAGTAGCCTTCATTACGGGCGGCATTCTCCTCAATGGGCTTTGGGCCTACTACGCCGGGAAGAGCGGGTTAGCTGGGCGTGCTCATGAGTGCCTAGGGCTCACGCGTGACCCCTTTACAGGGAAGTACGGGGCAACTCAGAGGGATATAGCGGCGCGGGCCAGAAAGCAGCAGGGCGCTGTTCCCGACCAGCGCAAAGAAGGATAAGGACTCCCAGCTCGGCGACGAGTTTGAGTGGATGGCGGGGCTAGTCGGCGCCATCCACTATTCCAGCTTTCAGCCCGCCAAGAGGCTCAACTGCTGGACTGGTGCAGGCTTTTGCGTGGCCTTCGCCGTCATGAACTCCCAGGTTGTGCACTCTTTGGGAAGGTTGGTAGCAACCCAGAGCTGGTCATCGCTCAGAGGTAGATCGACCTCCAGCTGAAACACTCCATCAGTGATGGTGTGCGGAAAAGCTCCTGCCGCACGCTCAATGCTGCTCTTTAGGTAGCCAGGCAGCTCAACAGTGGTATCTATGATGATGCGGGCCAGCTGACCCGGTAGCACCGGTGCTGAAGCTAGCGCGTTGCGGAAGGCCTTGATACGCGAACGGTACGTGACTGGTTCGCGCAACTCGACTTCCCCATATGCCCTGACGTACTCGGAAATGACCGAGTATTGCCACCCCACGCAGCGCCAGCATTTATCCTCCCCCAGCATCAGCAACGAATCGTCGCGGTCGCTAATTCTGAATACCTTGGGGGAGGGCAGGTCGAAAGCCTTGGTCTTTGCAGGGTCGTAGCCGAGGTCCTGGCGGCGAGTGCGATGCAGTGGGGTTCTGCCAGAGCCGATTAAGCGCCACGGCGCGACAACGTTGCCCAGTGCGGCAAAGAGGTCAGCTTCGGCATGCAGGGATAGTTCAATGGACTCCCCCGCACTCAGGGCATCGGCGACATCACTTCGACCAATGCCAACCAGCGCTGCCACAGCAGGCTCTAGCTTCTCACTCGGTACGGTCGCATAGAAGCTGTCGCTCACCTCTAGCGTGATCAACATGTCGCTGAATTCAACCGGATTCGCCAGTTCCTTCAACCAGCCGGCGATATAGCCACTCGACGTAACGATCCGCCCACCAGAGCCCTGGAGAGAGCCTCCTTCGCAGGCAGCGCCAGCGCGGAAGACAGCGGCCATGACATGTTGGAGTCTCCCCATCGCATAGCAGCTCCAGCGTGGTGTATGGGGAAACACGTTCTTTTCGTAGGTCTCCTCGAACAACAGATAGAAGGGGACACCATCTGTGTCGCGGAATGCTGCGGCCAGTTTGCCGGTGGAAACAGTTGCACCCATTGAGCTCTCTCCTTATTGGATAACGTGCTGATATGGATGCAGTTTCATTCCAGAAAAGGTGTGGCAGAAGCGTTTGATCACGACTCAACATTGGGCATCGAGGCTCCAAGAGCGGGATGTGAGAAAATTCCATCTCAAGGCTCCTGGCTGGGTGGTGGCACGTCAGAGTCAGCTCGATGATGAGTTCACTATGAATAGCGTTAGGAACTACTCCATGTTGTACATGCTGAACGAACGCGGCCACTACTTCGCAATCAACACCGAGGAAGTCGAGGTGTCGAAGGACCAGTTTCAGAGCTGCCGCTTCTTCGAAGATGAAAAGCAGCTGCTCCAGGCGGTTTGTAAGGAAACGCAGTGCGATCTTGAAGAGGTGGAAGGCTCTACCTTCTACATCGCTAAGCGGAACGGCAGTCCGGTGATGATTGATGATCGTGGCTTCCACCACGAGATCGACGGGCCTGTAGAACAGTTCTTGGCCAATTTTCAGCTCTGAACCAGAAAGGAATCCAATTCCCTCTATGCACCAAAAAGACAGTGAAAAGCCCGATCTGGACGGGCGGCGTTCAATAGTCGCCTATGGCGTGTACTGCTTAAGCATGTCCCTGCTGGTGCAGCTGCTCGGGGGCGTTGTGACCTGGCCGTATGACTTGTACCTGGTCTATGCCTATCTGCCCCTGACAACGGCACTGGTCATGCCGCTTCTTGCCCATGGCCTGAAGCTGAGCAGGCCGGCTGATCTGGTGAGGATTGGGATTGGAGTGCTATGCCAGACGGTGTACATCAGCACCATCTCAACATCCCAGTCGGCAACTGATTCGATATCGCAGGGAGGTGATCCGAAGTTCATCCTCAGTGTGGCGCTGACGATTGCTGCTTCTGCTTGGTTAAGTGCGACCCTGGTTAAGCGCTTCTGCTGGTCTCACTTCCGTTTGAGTCGCACGCGGTCACAATGACCTCTACCCCGGCAGTTCCTTGCGGGCCGGCGCCACATTGCGTAGCGCCGGCATGGGGCTATGACGCGGTTACTAACCCACACTCGCGGGCCGCGGTCGAGTCATCCATAGCCGAGTAGCTGAGCTCCAGATGGCCAGCACGATCAACCACTTCGAGGTGGTGGCATAGGTTCTCAAGCAGGCCGTCTTCTTCGTTGCCCAGACCCCAAGTACCAATTGCCGACTGCAGCGAGCAGCAGCTATCGGTCATGAGGATCAGGCTGGCGCCATACCGTCGATATTCGCGAAACAGACTTTCCAGGATGCGGCCGAAGTGCTTGCATTGATGCGCTTTCCAGTCGTGGCTGACCACAAACGCTTTCCGCTCCAGCCTGGGGAACTCGAACATCAAACGCTTGAGGCAATGGAGCTGCAGCGCACTGACTGCCGGCGAGATCGCGGGAGTGCCGGCCAAGGCCTGAGTGCCGAATATCGCGGCGTCTTCTGTCTGCTGCAGGGAAAGCTTCCCATCGAACAGCCCGGCGAACTGGCCGTCACCGTAGTACGGCTTGAGCAGCTGGCCGATATCGGCCCCACTCAAACCGCTGACCTGGATCTCGTTGAGATGGACCATGAAGTCAGAGAGCGTGATTTCCTTGCGCGGGTCCTGAACTATCGCGACTGAGTAGGTCCGGCTCACAGCCTTGAACAGCAGCGGCAAGATTGCGCTCACATGCTCATCCTGCGGGCGGTAACCCACCTCCTCGAGCATCTGCAGCAGGAGCAGGCTCAGGTTGAGGGTTTCGTCGAGGCTGGGACGGTAGAGGAGTCCGTCACGGTCTACTGGGCGCCAGAAGGGGTTAAGGCAGCTACCTGCGCCTGCAGGCTCAAGATTGAGATATGGCAACCCCCACTCAGCAGCTTCGTGCTCAAGACTGCCATCATCGGTCAGCCAAACCAGGGCAGGATTGTCACGGGAGAGGAGTTCCAGCAACTTGGTGACGGCAGCCACCTTGTTTTCGCTTGTCGCTCCAGTGACAAGCGCGTGGGCAGTTACCTCTGGGGCCTTGTGAAGGCTGAAATCGGCATCCAGTAGGGTGGGGGAGAACGAAACGGAAGGTTTGGCGCCGGCGACAGGGGGGACGGCGGCTTGGACAGGCAGGTGCATGTGCATGGGGGCTCCGTGGCGCACTGGGTATGGCTGGAGTGAATCACCCCAGCTTCAGTGCTGCACGCCAAAACCATGCAACCGAATTCGATCCTGATCCTGGCCGCAATCGCTCAGTTCAGCCGTACAGAGGCCCGCAGTAGCGACGTAGCCTTGGCGATACCTTTGCGTGCATTCCCCTTCCCAAGTTGGAGAATGAGCTGGTGCAGCTGGGCGAAGTCTGCAGGCGCAGCGTTGCCCAGATCACCGGACGGGTATCCAGAAACGGGCGCTTCTTTGGCAGCATTGCGAGGGTGTTCGACTGGGCCTGCCAGATTGATTGCAGCGTCGCGCACTCGAACGGGCCGTAGAAGATCCTTGAGCGCGATCATTGCAGCATCGGCAAGGGGTTTTAGCGGATCGTCGTCGGCCCACTCTTGAGGCTGAACGGAGCGCTTCACGTCCTCGGGTCGCGTCTCGATCTTGCCGTAGCCCTTGAACATTCCCTCTTTGAAGCTCCATGCCTTCCGGCTAATTGAGTAGCTTGGATCACCCTCGCTTCCCATAGGAAGACAGAACTTTATCGCTTCGCGCCAGTCGGCCTCGTCTGCGTGGGTTCCGAACACCTGGCGAAGTTCCTGGCTATAGATCTTGATCCAATCATCCATCCAGTCGGGTATGCCTTGGGATTCCGCCCAGTCGTACGCCCTCGACTTCCATGCTTCCTGGTCGCGTTTGTCATGCTCCAAGATGGCATCGGCTACTTCATCTTGAACCAAGAATGTGAAGACCATTGAGGACCAGTCGCCGGCGTGCGGAACGATCTGCAGCATCATCCCGGGGTGCGGTGTTGTCAGGATGTACTTAGCCATCTCCTTGTAGTCGTCCCACCCAGCGTTGGGATAACCGAAGCGGCGAAAGAGGTATGCGAACAGTGGGCCATAGGCCACGGTGGCGCCAACACAAGCGGCAATGATCGGATCACTGCATGTTGTCGAGGCTTCATGGGCCACATGGTTCCGAAAGTTGAGCCCTCGGTAATAGACACCTGGTGAGAGGGCGCCACGCTTGAGAGAAAAGGACCTGGTCATCGCCTTAGACCCCGCCCGATCGATAAGCCGCGGTATGCAGGCGTGTTGGATTTTTGCCCATGATGATCTCCGTGATCTATGGATTTCGAGACGGGATCAATATCTGTCTTAGGCGGCGGTGGCAGAAGCCACCTGTGGCAGGGGTATCACACGATCTTCTGGCCTTCTTCCCTCAGTACCTTTCTGGCGAAGTTCGCGGCCGTGAATTTCGCAGCGTGTAAGGAAGTCAGTCCTCCGAGCGTCCGCCCCATGTAGATCAACTCGAACTCCGGGTTCTCAAATGACGTCCTGCAGAGCAGCATCTGGTGAGAGGCATACACCCGGCTAAACAACACCTGGTTGTGAGTCACCCAGCCATCGTCAGAGACTGACTGCGATTCCTTAGGGGTTGAAAGCTCGTCTTCTTGCCGAACCCTGGTCTTAGCGCGTGCCTTGGCAAGGTCACCTTCCGTTAGGCCAGCGGCCTGGATCAGCAATTTAGGCAACGAAAGCCCGTAATACTCGAGCAGGCTGGCGAGAGTGTCCTGCGGTAGGCCTTGCTGCCCCCGCTCAACTCTTGAGAGAGAGCTGTTGTCGATCTGCAGGTCACGGGTCAACTCTTGGAGTGTGAGATTCTTCTTAAGCCGAATGGCCCGAAGAATTTCGCCCATAGCTTTGTGGGTTGGACTTTTGGGAGCTGACCGAGCGCTTTTGTCTGACATTTTGCGGATTGCTTGATTGCGGAAAACGCCGAAAGCTTAATGTGCGTTTAGAGCAAATTGGCGAGAGTTTTCGGCACTCTGAGAAAGTTTCAGGTTCCTGTATGCCAGGTTCTAAGATACCCCCGCTTGAGTGCGTTTCAGGGGCAGGCCTAGTGAGCGGTATTGATGTGAAATGACGGGGCTCGAGCTGAATTCCTACAGAGCCCCGCTGAGTACTCAGATTGCAGCAGTGTCCTCTGGAACGATGCCCCGCTGCGCGACTAGCTGCTTGGCCTTGAATACGCCTTGGTCATAGAGCCTCTGGACGGCCTTGGCTGCACCGTCCATTGCTTTGCGTCCGTACTTTTGCAACTGCTGGTGCCGGATCATCGATGCTTCTGGGGAGTTGAAGATTGGCGCAACGTCGATCGTCCCGATACGTCCATCGGCTGTGTAGTCACGGGTGTTGAGGCGCACCTGGTTGTCGCGAACGCCAATGACCTTGAAGCCCAGCCGCTCGTACATGGCCACCTTATCGACCGGACAACTCAACTCGACGTGCGGAAACTCGTTCAGGAGATGCTCGACCATCAGGCGAGCAACCCCACGGCGCCGGTACGCGGCATCGACCGCGATGTAGGCCAGGCCTGAGGCATCCGGTGCACCGACAACTGGCATGTGCAGGATATAACCCGTGACCTTGCCCGGCAGGGCGGGGTCCTCGGCAACGATCAGGCCGGTGGTGGACAAGTTGGCCGACCCCATCCGGTCCATGTAGATCTCCAGCTCGGTCTTTAGCGCGTAGCTGTAGAGTGGCCAAAGGTGGTTGCTTGGCGGTACCGGCACAAGGCAAAGGTCACTCACGTAGGCCGCGGTCATATCCGCAACCTGTGTCAGGACGTGGAACGGTGGTGTGCGGCGGTAATGTGCGATGTGCATGTTGATCCTTACTGCGTCATCTGTGAGTGGTCAGAAGCTCAGGGTTCCCTGGAGACCCCGGGCACCGAGTTCAGGGAAGCGATCGACTACACGCGGATACTGGGCCAGGACATTGTCAGGCGGCAGTTCTGGCGAAGTCTCGAATATCCCGTCCGAACAGAAGATGTGGCGCGCTACTGCGTTGTTCACGAGCGCCTCGTGCACGTCTGCAATTGCCTGCTCTGCGGTTTGTTCGTCAGAGAATGCGTGGTGCCCTGGTGGGCCGTAGCAGACCTGCCAGCGCCGGCCATGGTTGGTCAGAGGGTGGGCCACGGCAATTGCAGCGAATTCTTCTGCTGTCAGTAGGTGCGGTGTGGGCTGCATGGGCAGTTCCTGGTTGGTCATGAATTATGAGTGCTGCTCGAGGAGCACGGCATGGCTCGCTGCGCCGATCAGTTCGGTACCGCCGTAAAACTCCAACTCGTTCTGGCTGAAGCTGCCGGCGTAGTTGTTGCTGGCGCCGAAGTAGCAGCAGCAGCGGCCGGTAGACGGGTTCACAGCACGTACAGTCATCCAGAACGGAGTACTGCAGCTGACGACCGTGTCGTTGGCCTGGAAGATCTGGTTGGAGATGCTCATGGCGGGTGCCCCGTCGAAGTGAGTCGATAGGGCAATGGTCGCGGCGATACCGGTGTGTCAGAAGCGGCTAGCTGACTTTCTTCTGCATATCGATGTAGCTGAAGCTTTTGACCTGCTCGAGCTGGCGTTCAAGCTGAGCAATCAACTCGCCCTTGGCGCGATCAAACTGTTGCTCGCGGGACTCCTGTGGGGTGGCGCGACTAGGAACCATGTAACCGTCAATGAGGTTCTTGGTGTTCTCGTGCTCGAAGCGGTTGAGTGCCGGCGTCTCAGTTCCGCGGCGGGTGAGATTTTCCTTTTGCCACCACTCTTCGAGTTCTGCGACAACCTGAAAGGCGTTGTCTGCTGGGATGGATTGCTTGAAGACTGGATTGCCCAGCCAGGTTTCCAACTGAACTCGATGCATGTCGAGGTCGACGGCGCTGAGCCCTTCATAGCTGTTCATGTGGAAGAAGTTGATGTCTTGGCACCGGCAGTTGTCCTCCCAGTCCGGAGAGGTAAAGACGTCCATCTTCCCCTCCCAAGGTGCCACGAACAGGGTTTCACCCTGTCCGATATCTGCCATGGTGCCGAGTGGCATGCCCATAAGGACCTCTGCCACCTTGAAGCCTGCCCGCTGCATGCGTTCGTATGCGTTGCGCTCAGGTTCATGGCTGGAGTAGCGGTTGATCTCCTGGTTCAGCTCCAGGCCGTTGGGATTATTGGTGGTGTTGGTCATGACGATAGCCCTGTCGGTTTCATTCGATAGGGTTATGGTCAGGGCAGGTGAGGTGTGTCAGAAGCAGGCGGTTGGCCGAAATTGGCGCCGGGGAGAGGGTCGGACATTCAGCGCAAAAGAATGTCCGGATATCTGATCCTAGTCAGGTTGAACGTGATCTGTGATGAGGGTGAGTAGGCGGCTCAGCACAGCCCTGGCGAACTCAGGCGCTGCTTCTTTAGCCGCCTCGATAGTAGGGAATCCGCCGGCCGTGTGCCCCATGTAGTCCAGATCGAAAGCACCAGCATCGTCGGTGATGGCCAACATTTCCTGGCCGGCGAAGCGTGCTGTCTGCATCAGGTGCGGATCTGAGCCATACCAGACTTGCTGGGGGCGGTTCAGGGGGAACACGTCCCCCTCTCTGGCTTTGAACTCAATTGGCATCGGACAGGCCTCAGGCTGAAGTTTCATGTGTGAGGTGCTGGCGTTCACCGCACTCGGCGGCGAGCTGGGGAATGCTGAGCAATTTAGCGTCTTGCTCATGAGCCTTGCCGAACCATTCCCAAACCCTGGCACGGGTTTTCGGGCCGTAGTCCGACTCGATTTTGCGCAGGTAGTACCAGCCCCACACCGGCGCCAACAGCCAGGCCAGCAGGACAGTGGACGCAACGGACAGAACGATCAGCCCGAAGAAAAACAGTCCGGTACCAATGGCGTCTTGGTACGGCTTGCCTAGCCGCACGATACCTATCGCGCTTAGAACGAAGCTCACCCCGATCAGGGCCCCGGGAAAGACCATCAGGGTTACGCCTAAATGGCCAAGCCTGTCCCAGGTATTCCAATACGCTTTCACGCTCATTCTGCTACGCCGTTGCCGCGGGTCATGAAGTCCACAAAGAACTCGATCCACAGGCCCGCGTTGTCATCACCCAGTACCAACGGGTAGTGCTCCGGGTTCGCCTCGTGCTGCTTACGGTACTCTGCGGCGAAGGCTTCGATGTCGGTTTTAACCTCTGAAACGAACTGATCAAGGCTCTGACTCATCGAGTGACACTCCTGCAATTAACTGGACGTGGTGAAAGGATGACCTGGGGGTTTGCCTACGCAGCACTAAGCCGAAACGTCCTTCGTGCTGGAAACCATGCAGCCTTCCAGGGCCAGTTGCTCGAGTAATACCTGCTCAGCAGTCGGAAGGTCGGACTTAATGGCGTTGAGCTGGCGCTGGATGCGGCGTGTTGCCTGATAGTGCTCCTCGCCTTGGTGTTCCCATCCGAGTAACCGTACCAGTGCGTGCAATACCTGCTGCTCCAGGGCCTTGCGCTCAGTCCTGAAGCGGCCGATTGAGGTTGGAGTGAGTGGGGCAAGTGGGCCGACAAGGCGCCAGCCGCCGGTACCGACCTGGCGAGCGTATACGCCTGCGCAGACAGTCGAGAGCACCTTGTCGAACTGGCAGCGGTCAATGGTTCTTTGTTCTGGTTTGATATTGGCGTCCATGTGAAGACTTCTTGTAAGGCGTGGCCGAGAGGAATCAGGCTACCAACTCGTGGTAGTTCAGCTTGTGCTGGCGCAGGGCTTCCTCGGCAGCTTTCTGGACTGCTTTTGCCTCGATCTTCTCGGCAAGTGTCACTACTTTCGTCACCTTCGTTCTGGCCCGCGTAATAGCGCCTTTGAGGCGGGAGGCTTCAGTTTTCCATTGGGCTTCAGTCATGGCGGCTTCCTGTTGATCAGTTTCAGTTATGCGCCTCATCTCGGTATCTCTGAAGCGCAGTGCCATGTTCAGGCCAAGCAGGTTGTGCCACCAGCTATCGAATCACCCGGTACCGCGCGGCCGGGCACTATCACGATTGCTCTTGCTTCCCGTAGAGAACAGAGCGGGCGTCGGAGACTGTTGCAGCATGCTTGGCTTTCTCAACGTAGGCCCCTGTTTCCCCGATCAGCATGATGACCTCGCCAAAGCGCAACTCACGCCCCAAAGCACGTACAGCGGCTAGATAGCCGTCAACCGCCGGCGACCGATGCTCTTTGGTTTCACTGATTCTTTCAGCCAAGAGGACCAGGTCGTCCTCAGTCGCCTCGATCAGATCAGCCCGGATTTCTGTTCGCTTCAGGCTACGCAAAGTCAATGGGCTAAGCACAACGAAGGCGATGAACATCGCTATGAGACCTTTATTCACAACGTCATCGATTGGGAGAAGCGAAAACGTAATCCAGGGCACGAGCGGGATGGCGAGGTAGAACAGCCACTCACAAGCATCACGCTTGCTGGCGGTCGCCACTTTCTCGAGTTGCTCTGTGGTCAGCGGTGCCTTGTTCAGTTCGAAGACTTTTTCGGTCATTTCATGTTCCTTGCCAGTGGTGCAGGTTCCGGTTTATTCGAAGGCCCAGGCGATTGCTGAAGCGACGCCGAGATCGGAGAACCCCGAGCCGTCCTCGAACATTGACGACGCTTTGAGTCCCTCGTCGGTTTTCACGAGGAAGATCCGGTCGATACCGTGCTCTGTTTTGCGCAGTTGCTTGGGTGGTAGGCCGTTTACATCAATCGGATACCAGCGAATCTTGCTTGGCACAAACTGGGTGGCAGCCATGCGGGTGAGCTCCTCAGTTAGCAGAGGCCGTCGAGCTGGCCGGCGGCCGGTTCGAAGCTAGGTTCGTCAGTGGTGCAGGAATGGCCGCAGTAAGGGCAGTCTGCGAACGAGCCAAAGCCAGTCCAGTCAGGTGTGTTGCCAGTCCAGACGCATCGCGTGCAAGCGAAACTCCAGCGTGGTGCTGCAATGGGCTTGTCCTGTTCCAGTGTGTTCATGTGCGCTTGCACCTGTGGTTGGTTGAGCTACCGACATGGTCTGCTCACTTGAGGTGTGGCAGCAGCCCGGTACCGCGGTTAGGCAGGCCGGCATTCTCACATAGCCTCAAGCCACGACGCCCCAAAACACCCGCAGAAAGTTCTCGTCCAAAAGAAAGCACCGCGCTGGCGGGCCAGGGCGGTGCAAAGGGGGAATCAATCAGGCTACCTCGCGTTTGGAGCCAAAGTGGCTACCAACCAGCGTAGTGCGATACCAGGCGGCCCCAATCAGCGGCGGCTTGGCCGTCCGCATGCAGAATTCGCATTGCGTCAGCGGCAAGGATCTTGGTCGGGCAGCCACCTACCAGGAAAAGGCGGTCCTTCTCGGGCTTGTAGAGGTGCAGAACCGTAAGGGTCATCACTTGTTGCAGCGGCGTCATTGAGCGGTAGCACTTGCGCATGGCCTTCATGCGGTCATCTACAACGTCCCAGGTGCCTGCCCAATCGAAGCCGATGGGTCTTACCGTAAAGTGCAGGCCTTCGCTTCCGTATGGCTGAACACGCTCAAAGCATCCGTAGAGCTGGTAGGTCTCCAAGATACGCAGAAGCGTCTCACCGAAAACCTGCAGGCGCTGGGAAGAGCTGGCGAGGTTCGGTTCTTCGGCCCCGCAGGCCAGCGCCAAAGCTGTGTATTCCTCGTAGTCCATGCAGGGCACTTTATGCAGGATCTCGATCAGCGTCAGGCCCGGGAAGCGCCCGGCCGCGAAGGTGGTATTGATCGCAGAGTAGGCCGCCAGTGCAGCTGGAACTGTTGAGTGGTGGACGTAGCTGTGAGACGCCGTTTCGACGTCGGTGAAGGCGAACTGCCCGGTGGGCAGAATGTGGACACCTATCTCCGCAAGCCGAGTCCGTGCTTTCGCCTGGTAGTCCGTGTTGAATGACATGCGGTTGGCTCCTATCCGGCCCCTCGTGGGGCGTTCTGAGTGATGTGGGCGCAACTGGGCGGTTGCTGGTGCTGCATCTCCCGCTACTGACGTCGAACCCTCAGGCGATCCACCGACGGCCGATATTTTTCTCATGCTCAAGCCGATAGAACCGCACAGATGAGGCATGTTCGCTTCGCCCGCCCTCATAGCTGTCGGGATCGCTGGCCAGTAGGTCATCCAGGTGTGACTTTATCCGAAGCGCGTAGGCTGCCCGGTTAGCCTTGATCGCCTTGCAGACGTCGACGAAGTCCGGATCGTTCTCGCCGTGCCGGCGGTACCAGGCCGCCATCTCCTGGAAGGCTGTCAGATGTTGGTCGTCCAGGTTGCGAAGTCCACTGGCATCAAGCGGGAAGGCTGCGCCGGCGTACATGGCCATGGCGAAAGACTGTAGGAAGCCAGCTGCCGAATAGTCGCCGTCGACCAGGATCGATCGGTATTTTGCGAAGGGCGATTCAGTCATGGCAGCCATCCTGTCCGCGAAGCTCGCGGGTAACAGCCCCGTACTTCATGCGAAGTTCTTCGCTCGAGAGCGAAAGCCCGCAGTACTGGCCGACAAAAGGTGTCAGTGCCCAAATGGACGCTTGAGGGTTCTGTGCACGCGAATATTGCTCAAGGGTGGCGTCGGCAACAAAGCGGCCTACATCATCGAGTCCGTTCGGAGATCTAATCCCGAAAGCTAGCTCTGTTGGTTCGGCTGTATCGAGGTTCAGTGAAGCAAACACGGGAGGCCCAACATCGAGCCCAGCCTCGTCTGGAAACCCCACAGCGACATCGTAGATCTTCCCATCTACCTCGACCCAGGAGTGATCGAAGATGCCGGCGTCGGCACCTACTTCCCCTATCACTAGGGTAGGCGAGATGCCCTGTTCGCTGAGCAGCATATAGAGAATCGCCGAGGAGTCATGGCAGGCGCCATCCCAACCTTCCTTCCAAACGACAGCCAGTAGAGCCGCGTAGGTGTTGAAGATGGTTGCACCGTCCTGCAGGGCCATAGAATTGCTTTCTGCGCGTTGAATCCAGGATCTGATCATGGTTGCCCCTTAGGATTGTCCGGCTGCTCACTCCAGAACTGGGCGCTGTGGTTGTTAAGCCGACGGGTATGCGAGTCAACCCGGGCCTGGAAGGTCTTGGGTACCTGCGCACCATCGCCGCCCTCGCGAAAGAACTCTTTCAACGAATGCAGCGAGACTCTCATCAGGTGTTCCCACTCCCGGTAGAGCTGATCATGCCTATCTTGTTCACGCTTCGCGTTGCGCCTGGTTCCAGTTAGGGCGAAATCCGGCTCCAGCTGTGCTCGATGGGTGATGGTCAAGTGTCCGAAGATCCACTGGGCATCCGGCGCCGGTCGCCAGCGGTATCCGATGTCGACTGATAGCTGCTCGGTGAGGTAGCTCGGGGGGATGATGTTGTCGTCGACGTGGAAGAGCTGCTCTTCTTTCTGCTCAGTCTCTGCGCGGTGTTTCATCTGCAGGACAGCATGCTCCAGATTGCTTGCAGCGCGGCGAGCTCGCTCCTCTGTCTCCTCTAGCTTTCTGGGGGCCTTGGCGTGCATGAACTCGCTTAGCGCGCGTTCAAATGCCCGAAGCTGAGTTGACAAATACGGTCCACAACGCAGGAGACCGAGGGTGTGCAGGCGCTGCGTATCGCCATCCTGGAAGCACTCTTCGAGCTTTCGATCCAGGTCATCGGGTTGGATTGCGGTGATCGCGTCAATTTCGAGACGTGAGAGGTTCAGTTCGCCCATAGCTTCCAATCATGTGGTCAGATTGCTGATGGGTCGTATCCTGCCCGACTAAGGGAGTGTCTGCACTACTCGTATCTGTCCGGGAGGTGCCTGGCTTCATCATCATTGGCTCTGGGCGCTAACTGGCCGATTGCGCCCTGGTCAGGTGCCCCCTCAACAGGGACTATTCCCGGCCAAGATACCAATTCAGCCCTGGTAGGTGCTTATCAGCCCACCTTGCCAGCAGGGCCGCAGTCTGCGGGCTAATCCAGGCCAATGGCCAAGCACTGGCGAGCAATACCAATTCCAGCGCCAGCGCCAACGGCATCAGTAGAAGGCGCAGTACTACAGGCATTCTGCCCCCTAACACTGTCTTGGGCTCAGCCCATGAGTTCTTGGTGAAGGCGGGCAGCATCGTTCTGAGCAGCTTCGATAACGGCCGCGATGAACTTCGGGCTGACATTGTGGAAGGTCGCACAGCCCTTCTCCGGGAAGCTGGTCAGCTTGGCGAGTTCGCCAATCGGCAGAATCTTTCCATGATCCGGATCTTCGTAGCCGCACTCAGTGCAGCCGCGGTTGCGTTTCGGGAGTGTTTCGGCACAGCCGGGGCAAACAACGCTGGTGAGGGAGAGGGGCATGGGATGTTCCTTCAGGCTTAAACGAGAGTGCAGTCAATGCACCAGTCACGACCGGTCAGTTTTTTGCGCATGACTGGCATGTGTTTGATCTTAGTCTCGACCTCTGCGAGATAGACGCGCTTCGCTCGGTCCTCGAGCATGTAGTCAGGCTCGTGCTCGCGCCGATCAATAGTCATTTCTTCGATCGGTGCGAGGGCTGCGAGAGTGAACCGTTCGACGATCTGAAGAAGGAGGGTGACTTGCTGTACTGGCATGGTGTAGCTCCTTTGCTGAGGTGCATCGCCATAGTCATGCGGGTGCTTATGTGCCACCAGCAGTGATAACAGGTCGTCTATATAAGCCAGGTTTAGTGTTTGAACCAAAGCGATTAAAGCTCAATCCATGTAGGTCCGTTTCCTCGACGTCAATCAAGTTTGACTTCCAGGCTGACCAACAGAGTCGAGATAGTTGAGTGCATCTACAACGCGTGGCGGTAAGACAAGGCTACTATTCGTTGCGAAAAGTACCTTGACGCTTGGTAGCGTCTTGGTGATCAGCCAAATCAAGAAATCTTGCTCAATATTTTCTGCACTCATTTGGCAATTGTGTCTCTTGAGAGACTCAATATTAAATTGACGCAGCAGTGATATCGATTTCTGCAATTTCCGATTCTCGAATGCCAGCTTGTCGTAGTCTGAAGAAAGAATGTACTCGCTGGTTGTATTACCATCGCCTGAAGGGAAGGTGTAGCGTCTAATGTCAGTCATTCTTGCCTCTTGCTATTGATGAGTTGATACGCCAGGCAGGAATGATTGTTTATACCCATTGCTACCTCTAGAGTACGACAAATAAGCCTGCTGTGATGCCCAATTTGGCTCTGTATAACTGACGGCAGAATCATTGGATTCAATGGACAGAGTTGGTTTCCTTTTAAGTGATCCGGCCAGACTGAATAGCGGAGAACAGATCGTTGCGGTACTGGTCGCGCTCGATGACTTCATACTCGCCGGCCCGGCGCAACTCCCACATACCGAAGTCGGAACCCCTGGTGAGCGTGAATTGGGCAATGCCTCCACAGCGAACTTCAATGCTGCCGTCAGGCAGTTCGTGGTCACTCCAGGGCAACATCATGGGCATGGCAGCTTCCTTGATCTTTTCAGCAGTTGGCTGAGGACAAATAGGCCCTAGCTTGTTCGGTGGGCTGATATGAAGAGTCCAAGAGGCCGCGCTCTAAGAGTTTGTCCAGCGTTCTGCCACGCCCTGCTCTTTCACGGGGAGCCACGTTCCGCCCATGATCGACAGCCGTGCCGTCTACAAGCTCTCGCAGAACTTGGAGCATGTTGGCGGTCAACGGCGCAGGCTTATGCTGTTTGGTGCTCGCAGGGACGCTCTGAGGCTCTACCTTCAGATCAGAAGCCGCGATGTAGGGTGACAGCCCATTCTCGCGGAGCCGGTTCTGGAGAATTTCATTCAACTCGTAGGTCGCGCTGTGTTTACGAGCCATCTCAGCCATTCGATGCTCAAGACCTGCAATCTTCGCCTTCAATGACAGATTCTGATTTCGTAGAAACTCGATTTCGTCGGCCATGGCTGTTTTCCATTAACTGATTGCGTTCTTGAGGGTGGATACAGCTTCCTCGTATAACTCCTTTCGCCAGTAGCGACCGGAGTAATGCTTGCGCTCCCTAACCACGCTCATACCCAGCTCAAACGACCGTTTCGCCTCGTTGACGGTGACAAATCCTTTGTGCCCTTCCGGGGACACGGCCGTGATGATCACTCCGAGCGTGTCGTCCGCTTCAGCAGACCAACCATCAGGGAGAGAAATGGGGAGTTCCATGGAAATTTCCTAGCGTTTTTGGCGAGCAAGCTTTGCCGCCTGCTTGCGGTACTCGGACGATGTAACGTCCATGTAGACGAGCGCCTCCCGCTTGTCTGGCACCACGCCTTCCGGCGCATTACCGGCCTGCTGGGCAAGCTTGAAAAGCTCATGAAGGCACATGGCTGATTTTCCTTACTGAATCAGATTGACCGACACACCGGCAGCCGCAACGGCTTCGAGGGTCGGGAAGTAGCTGCACTCGTGAACTACGAAGCCCTGGCTATCGACCACATCGACGTGAGCAGCCTGCACATCAACGATGCACTCGAAGCAATCTCCAGGCTGCTCAGTCCTCCGGGTGTCGCCATTCCAGTCAACAAAAAAGCCTGCGATAGCCATGGTCGTTATCCTCGGTATTCGTTATGGGCTCAGTCGCACGATTTGCCCTGAACCCAAGGCCATCATCGGGCTGGTCAAAGCGTGCCACCAGCATCGTGTTTTGCTGTTATGCCAATACGAAGTGTGAATGATGGGGCGCTACACCGGAAAGTCGAACTCAAGCCGGACAGAGAACAGAAGCCCCGTCCAAATTGGCAGGGCATAGCGGGGCTTAGCTGCTCACTGAATCAGCGGTACTCGATGTCGTCCGGCCATTCACCAGGTGCCTTCTGGTTGCGTCGAAATCGCCACCACTGGATGAGCATGAAGAGAAGAAAGAGTACGAAGGTCACGCCGGCGGCGCAGAGAGGATACAGGTCCGGATTTATCATTTTAGTTGGTACCGAAGTGTGGGCTTGATTGCTTCACACCCGTAATGCTGCCGAGCTGTCTGGCATCGTTCAAGGCGACGACTTTCCAGAAGTTGGGTATACAACGCTGAAACCCGCATAAAGCCTGGTGAAAAAACTTTGGGGCTGCTCGCCCACCGAAAGCCGTCAACCAGGTTACTGCTCAGTGCCGGAGTGGCTTCCAGCCATCGCCGAGCACGCCGCTATTGTAAAACCCAAGGCGAATCGCAATGCCGCTCGAAGGCAAATAGACCAGGCCGCAATAGGTGCACCGCTTACCTCGGCCGCTGGCTTCCAGCTCAGCCCGGGCATTCCCACTGATCTGCTCCAAAATCCCCGGTGTCATGTTCATCTGGCGATCGGGGTTGCCGCCTGAGCATTGATCCGGGCAACTGCCCATTGCTGGCCCTCGCTGGTGACGTGAACCCATTCTGCCGCTCCTTTGGTTATCCCACGCTGGGCAGCATGATGGTCATGGCCGAGAGCAGTAGTCCAGCACCAGCCAGTGCCAGGCCAGTCCACAGCAGTCGCATCAAACCCCGGGATAGGCCAATCGTGACGTTCTGCTGGGCAGTCGGCATCAGGGGTAGGTCAGTGCGCAGAGCTGGGGGCGGACAATCGTTTGCTGGAGTCGCTGCCGGCGACTTTGCGAGGGCTTCAGCTTCCAACTCCAACTCTGAAATTCGCCGCGATAGCTGCTGCACTGTGTTGGTGTGCTGCTCATCCAGGGCCGTTTGCTGCTCCGCGGATGCTCTCCGTTCAGCCGTCAGCGTGGCTATCTGCTGAGCCTGCGCAGCGTTTGTTTGCAGAGCTGCGGCCAGCTGCAGATCCGCCTTGAGCTTTTCGGCCTGCCAACGGCTGGCAAGTTCCACGAACTGTGGGAACCCGAGGAACCTGACCTTTTCTTGGTTCCACCAGGATTTCAGATCCTTCTGGCGTCGCACCCCGACAGTTACAGCGCCACCGGCCGGCGAAACGTAGAAGCCTGCGCGGGTCAGGAAGGCCTCAATGCGCCCGTTGTTCGCTTTGACATCGTCGTCAGGGACTGACCTCTGTGCTGGCAAAGGCAGCTGCACTGCGTGCACCTGGTAGTTCCCGCGCAGTTCGGCCTGAGACACTAGGCGAATGACCTGCGCCAGCAGGTACGAGCCGATACCGATACCTTTGACGCTAACCTGAATGCCCTCAGTGGGGCCAAACACAATGTTGGCCTCCTTGTGGTCAACGATGCACCAGACCACGTCCTGCTCCTGGCTGTAGTCGGCCTCGCTCTCGCCAGCGAACTTGAACGACACCCGGTAGAAGCTGGCGCCGTTGTGCTCCGTCCCATGCTGCTTGGTGTTCACCAGCTTGGTGACAGCAAGGCGCTCTGTACCATCCTGCAAGCGGACGATACAGGCGCGCTCTGAGCCGGTATGCGGCGAGTTGTGCAGACGTTTGGCGACCGCAATGAGGGATTCGATGTTACGTCCAGCGTTGGTCATGCAACGAAACGTCCTTCGAGGTTTGAAATGAGATCAAGCACTACGGATTATCGGAGCCAATGGCGAGCAAAGACTGAACTCTGTCGTGCAGATCTGGGTGCTCTACAGCTGCTTGTTCAAGTTCGCTCTGCTGCTCTTTAATGATGTCTGCGGCATTCACCCCAAACTCAGCGACCAGCCGTTCTAGGCTGGAGATCCTTTCTTCGGGTGCTATTTCTTCTCGCGTCGTATTGACGATCAATGCAGCCGCAGCTTTGGAGTGATCGTCGAGTTGCACAATCCTGATGGGAACAATGTCCATCCCTAGTTTCTGCGCCGCAAGCCAGCGAACCTGGCCACCGCCCGGGGTGATCTCATAGTGGTCACCAAGACGGGTAACCAGAATGGGCTCCATGATTCCGAAACTTTTGATGCTCTCAGCCATAGCGTCGACCTGGGCCTGGCTGGAAGCTTTTGGACTCATCTTGCTCCGCACCAGCTTACTGGTTTGTACCGCCGTTGGAGTTTTCATGTCAGTGCCCTTGCAGTCATATTCAGGGGTCAATGATAAAGGATCGTTCGGTCAACTCGTTGGAGAGTGCTGCAATGCCGAAACCAGCTCACGAGCAGTGGCTTGGCTCATCGAAAAGCCGAAGTCCTTTTGCCAGCTCCCTGTATCGATCGCCAGAGAAACACCTTCGCGGAAGGGTTCCCCGTCGTTCGTGTAGGTGATCACCAGGCGTGCGCCGTTTGAGGCTTCCTCGGAGAGGGGAGGATTCTCTCCCTGCTCACCACGCAGCACCAGCACAATGCGCTGCGCTACGTCAGCCGCTTCGCTGGAAGATAGGTCGATAATGGTGGCCTCTTTGCTACCGAATCCGGGCGCCAGGTGCTGCAGGCGTACGGTGTTGTCCAGGTGCATGACGATCAGGGTGGTACGGTCAGAGGTTTCCCAGCTCTGAAAGACTGCTGTGTGGCCGGGATAGGATACTTGCATGCTGGCGCCCTCTGGGTTGTAGGTTAGATGCGCCATATTCACGGCTTTGAACTTGTGCCAGAAGCTCCGAGGGTTAGGAGCTGCTGCAATTGACTGGTACCGGCACGGACCATCCTCCTGGTGCCAGTGACCTTAGGTCGTATCCCAAAACGAATAGCGATGCCTCAAAGGCATGACAGCGCCCGGCCAGGTCTAACTGATCACTCTCAAACAGCCGGCTCTTCTGCAGCACTTCGCGCATGATCCAGCTCAGGATGAGCTGGCGCCTGGCCCACAGATGCGGGCTCTGATGACTGAGCAGCTGGGGTGTTCCTGCGTAGCCTAGTAACCGAGGGTTGCGGATCTGTCGCTGTCCAGGCGTCTGCGGTGACTCCATACCAGGGCCCCAGGCAAACACATGGTGGTCTGCCGGGCCGGCGGCGAGGTCTGATTGCCGGTAGAGGTGGTACAGCATCGCAATGGCAGCCCCAACGCGACCGTCATAGATCGGCGAGCCGTCGCCATCCAGAAGGGCATGCACCTTGGTCAGGCCCGAGTTGAACTTGTAGAAGACTGCTTTCGTGAGGTCAGTTAGCCGCTGAGGGCCTGTTGGCGATAGCAGGGTGGCCCTGGCCGTCAGATACGGCACCAGCTGCCGCTGCCGCCGGAGTGCGTCAAGAAAGCTCGAAGACCTGGGTACGTTTCCCCAGTCGAGGATTGCAGCGCTGGCGCGGTAGGCAGCGTCATCATCACCAGCCTTTACTGCGGCCTGCAGGTCGGTTCTCAGGGTGGAAAGATTGCGCTGAACGATCGGCCAGGTGCCTTTCCACTGGTAGTGGTCACGAACCTGTTCAATACCGGTCAAGCGGACATCGATCGCCTGGGAGACAAACTGACTTCTGCGCACCTTGAGATGCACTGGTAGGGACGGAAGGTTAGATGCCAGCCAACAGGTGAACGCCAAAATGTCAGGCTGCCCCAGAAACGATGTTCTATCCAGGGCATTGCTGAGGGATCGAGACGGCATTCCAACAGGTCAGTAGCAGAGCGCGAAAACAGCGAACAGAGACACGGGTAATAGCCCCCACATAGGACCAAACATGGACATCAGCCCGAAAGCGCTGATTCCTGCGAGCAGGCTTGCCCGGCCGAAAATGATCACTCGTCGCTGATGAGTCATGCAATCGATCCCCGTGTATTCAGACGCGAGATGCCCAGCGCTCCATATTGTCATGGATGGACTGAGCCTTCTCCATTTCATGCTGTGCAAGCTCGCTCAGGAAGGGGCTGGCCTCAACAAAGAGTCTGCGGATCTCCCCCAGCAGGATCGTGGCGCTGGCCTGGCATGCGGCCAGGACCTGGGACTCACCACTGGAAACAGCATGCTCCAGCGTCGGTTCATCCACGCTGTCAGCAGCAATGGTGCGGGCTTCCTCCTCAAGCTCAGCACGCCTGGCCTGGACTGCCAGGATTTGCTCCTTGAGGTTCTCAATCCGCTCATCCGCGTCCTCGATCTTGCCGGCGATAGTGTCAGCGAGCTCGTTCGACGGGAGAACTTTCCTAAGCCAATGCGCCATTTCTAGGACTCCTGGGCCTGGTCTACAACAGGGGTAATGGGCTCCCACTTCACAACCTTATCCGCCTGGATAATGCGGCTATGGCCGCACTCGAGGATCAGGGGGCTTTCGATCATGCGGTCGTTTACCATCCACATTTTCTCTTTGCAGGCATCGCCGAAGTAGAAGGTTTCGTCTTCGACCTTACCGATCACGGGGTAGGCAGGCATGCGGTCACCGTCAACAAGGGTGACAATATACGGGCGGTCAGTACGCCAGACATGGGGCGCCAGCTGCGGAAATTCCATCTTCAAACCTCTCGTGGATGCTGTTCAAACTCGCGCCGGGGCGGCGACGAGTTGGCTGCTAATGATGAAATGCTCCCGGTAGTCGGGGCTAGCCGGGTCCTGGTCGGAACAGCTTTCGGCATAGAGCTCGCGCAAGGCTACGGCCTGTGCATCGCCTTCAGTGCTGCAGCGGATGTAGAAGACGGAATCATCGTCATCTCCGCTCAGGCGACAGGATACAACGTACAGGCTCCCGTCCTCGTTCTCGACGTGCACAACGCTGGCCTCTGGCACCAGGCCGGTCGGCCTGCCTGCCAGTTGCTCTACAGCCGCTGCCAGAGCAGGGTGTCCATTACGCAGCACCGCGATCGCCGCTTTGATAGGGTCCACGCGGTCGATCAGCACTGCAGCGTTTTGGCCCTTGGATTGCGTTGCGCAAACCACTTGAGTTGGGCCGCGCTCAATCGCGTCATCGCGCATGACCAGCCGAGCGGCGAAGTCGCCCCAGTCGTTGGCGGTCATGTCCAGGCGCCCGAGCTCGTACTCCTGGTTCACCGATTCAGAGAGCTGCTCGAGGTCTGCCTTCGCCGCTGCAGCATCGATAGCTTTGACGACATCGGTATAGCTCTGAAAGCGTGGTTGTGTGGCAGCTTGCATAGGAGTGTCCTTCCTCAGGAGTGGCGGTACCAGGTGGTGGAATCGCGGTACCGCTTCAAGCTGGTCTTGATCAGCTTGGTCGCTTGGTTGATCAGCAGGCTCGCCTCGTTACCGTCCAGGGACAGCTCCTCGCGCGTCTCACCTTCGTGACCCCACATGTAGCGGTGCTTGTTGAAGCCCTTCGCTGTCAGCAGCTTGAGGGTGCTTGGCACACTGCGGCGAACGCGCCCCTTGGGGGTGACCGGCGCGAACACCTTGAAGACTCGGCGGGTCTGCGCCTCGAGGTCATCCTCGTAGAGCCAGACCTCTTGGATCAGCTGACCGCCACGCATTTCCGGCCGGTAGAGGTGGCCAATGGTGCACAAGGCGCCGTTGATGGGCTGCGCTACGTTGGGGATGCGGATTTGCTGCATGCCTGACTCCTTGCTTGGACTGGCGAAGTGATGGGGCCATGTTCAACCGGGGCTTCGTGTGTCAGAAGCCCCGGGGTGAAATGTTTTAGGCCGCTAACATGTCCAGTTGCTCAGGCTTGGCGTAGCGGGCCGGTCCGACGTGGCGAGCGGACTTCTGGCACACCTTGCGCACTTGTTGCTTCCAGTTGGGGTTCGCAGTGGGACGCCGATCGGCAACGAACTCGTAAATTTGCTTGAGGTCAGCGACCCCGCCGAAAAGATCGAGGGCGTCCTCAACAACCGAGCGCCAGGTGGCAGGCCCCTGACGCATGGCCTCTTGGACGTCACGAGAAAGCGTCTGCAGGTAGGCCAGTTCTTGGTAGAGGCTGAAGCCGACCATCAGTCGTTGCTTGTCCTTTGTGAAGGTCACAAAGGCCAGGGGGCACTGCAGGCCCGCGTAGATGTTGCGGGGGATCATCTCCTGCTCAAGGGACCAGCGCTCGTTGTAGCGGCAAACCCGGGAAGCGGTTTGCAGGGCGTAGCAGGGGAGGATCAGGGCGCAGCGACCTTCATCGACCAGCAGGTCGTAGGATCGGTCCAGAAGTCGATCAATGAACTTGGTATCGAACGGTGGGTTACCCAGCACCAGCGTGGGCCGCTCATCGATCTCTACCTCAAAGAAGTCACCGGTGATGACTCGGCGGCCGGTGAGGTCGCGGGCGATCTGGGCGAGGTGAGGGTCAATCTCAACCCCCAGCGCGGGAACGAATTCAGGCAGAGCCTGGAGGAAACGGCCAGGGCCGCAGGTAGGTTCCAGAACGAAGTCGTTGGCGCTGAGTGTGGGGAAGTTCTTGCGAACGATCGCCGCTGCGGCCCATGCCGGTGTCGGATACTGGCTGAACTCAACCTGGTTGCTGGAGGCTTCAGGGGTGCTGGTGCTGCTTGCCATGGTGACTGCCCTTGCGATGTGGATGGCGCCATCGTCAGGGCAGCTATGGGGTGGCAGAAGCCGCCTTCCTGGCCGCAGAGCAGGCCAGGGACGGGCACTTTCAGTCAACTCAGGTCGCACCTACAGCTGTAGCTGGCCCTGTGCACCGCTGTTCGACGCCGGTACGTGCATCGGAACCACGTTCGAATCGTCCGGTACGGTTTCGCCCACCTTTGCGAGGAACATCTTGGCCAGGGCACGCAGCTGGTTCTCTCCGATATCGATTCGCTCCACCAGGTTCTCTCCTGGGTTGCGCACGCCTTCGATCTGCTCCCGCTTGACGCCCAGGACGTCCGAAACGATTGGGTCGCTTCCCTCTTCGGAGATGAGGAAGTACGCCATCACTGGCAACCACTGCCCGTCACGGTACACGCGGCCGATGCACTGTTCGTGGACGCCTGGAGACCAGTCCAACTCACCAAACACCACGGTGCTTGCCACATGCTGCAGCCCATCGAGGCCTGCGCCGGAGCGCAAGCTCAGGATGATGAGTTGGCTGTCGCCGGAGATGAAGGCATCCATGGCGGCTTGCTTCTGCTTTGGAGATTCGGAGCCGGTGTACATCACCGGATTGAACTCCTTGAGCTTTTCAAGCCAGATCGAGTAAACCTCGCGGTGCCACCCGAACAGAACAACCTTTTCGCCACTCTCCAGCAGCAGACGGACGAACTCAGCAACGTATGGTGCTTTCGCCACACCAGTGGCCTGCCGCACCAGCGCGTCGAGGTCGCCCGATGCCCGCATCTTCTCGCCGCGGTAGGCCTCGTTCTTCTTCAGGATCGTTCTGGCGAGTGCCGCCGCATCACCGGTGATCCGGTTGAGCACGCTGGCGTCCGCCTCAATCTCGTGGGGAATCTTTGACAGCCCAGGCAGCTCCCGGCCGACCTCGGCCCGGGTGCGTCGCAGCATGATGCCCTCACGGCGTAGGTAAGCCCCGAACTGCTCGGCGTCTTTGAGCTTCGATTTCTCACCTGGTGCCGCAATGCACCATTCGCGTTGGAACTCTTCGTTGGTACCGAGACAACCTGGTATCAGCACGTCCACGACATGGAAGAACTCGCTGCCGTAGTTGTAGATCGGTGTTGCGGTCAGCCCCAGCCGCCACCTGGCCTTCGACGCCAGGTGGCGGCATGCACGGTAGATTTCGCTTCCTGGGTTACGGAGCTGCTGGGCTTCCTCAAAGATCGCGTACTCAACGATCTCACCCAGTACGTCAGCCCAACCGCGCAGCTTGTGATAGCTGATTAGGATCACGTCCGGCAGGGTGTCCCACAGGTCGGCGATTCGCTGTCGAGGCTGCTTGATGAGGTCGTACGTTTTCGATGTGCGGATGTGGTGTACGCGCAGGTTCGGCGCGAACTCCTTGAGCTTCTGAGGCCAATGGTTCGGCATGTGGGCCGGGTAAACCACCACAGCCGGCAACCGGCCAGGAATAGCCATTGGCCCGATCCCGCTTACCGTCTTGCCGAGCCCAAGGTCATCGGCCAGCAGTAGGCCGCCACGGATATCCAGCTGGGCGGCTGCGTAGCGCTGGTATTCCCTCGGTGGGAGTGCCAATTCAAAAGGAGGCAGCTCCAGCCTACCGGCCTTCAGTTCCTGCAGGTTCTGCTCCATCTCAACGTGCTGAGCCGACTGGCGATCCAGTTCCGCGCGGATCTCGGTCGACATGTCCATGGGGTAGCGGTCGAGGAACCACCGCAACTCGCGGCTATTCTCCGGCGTCGCCGCCAGGCTGATGCAGTCAGCGGCGTGCTGGGGCATTCGTGGGAAAACACGCTTGAGCCGAGCCCGAACGTGGGGCTCGCAGCGGATGTGCCAGTGTCTGGAGCTGTGTTCAATGCTGCCGAAGCTCAGCGCGGTCATAGGGTCTGCCTCCGTACTCGCAGCATCTGGAATGCCTTTCCGCCCCATGCTGGACGCTCTACGAGCGGTTCCGATGCCCAACGCTCCGTGCTGGCCAGCACAACACCGCGCACGTCCGGGTGACTGATATAGCGGCCTACCTGATGAAGCGCCGACGAAAATGATCCGCCAACCTTCACCTCGATCACGATGCCGCCGACCCACAGGTCTACGCGGCTCTTGGCATCGAGGACCCGCTCACGCTCCACCGTATAACCAGCTTCTTCGAGTACTCGCTGCAAGCCGCCCTGTAGCTGCGTCTCGCTTCCATAGCGATACGCGTAGCCAGCAAGCAGTCTGGTGATAGCACTCAGCTCCATGTGATGACTCGACGGCTCTCCCGATACCAATGCGCGTGATTTCATGACTTCAGTCCCGCAGCTCAGCAGTCGCTTTGCCGTTGGCCTGGGCGCGCAACTCTGCGAGCTGCGCCAGCAGCTCAGGACAAGTCACCCGCCACACTGAGGCTTCGACAAAGCCGGTTGGTACCCGGCGCCGGGTATCCACAAAGCGGCCGGTGGCGATCAGCTCCTGCAGCACGGCCTGGGGGATACTCCAGCTCGGAACACAAATCTCGTCATCGCGGATGTCCGCGTTCTCGATGAAGACGCTCAGCACGCAATAGGGCTCTCCGTCCTCCTCAAACAGCCGAATAGCGCTGCTCTGGTTCTTGTAGAGGTCCGGCTGCAGGCTCAGGTTTCTCATTGACGGTTCTCCAGCGGGGCGATGGATTGCTTGTTGATAGATACAGGCAGCCGGCCTGGGAGAATGAACAGGACAAGGCAGAGCGCATTGCGCTTGTAGCTCTGCCAGGTCGTGAACTCAGGGTTGCCGGCGTGTAGCTGCCCGGAGCAGGCCGTTGTCGCGATCAGCCTTGCCGACCACCACCGGCCCCACACTCGCGGTAGGAACCGGAAGAACAGATCGTTCAACGGCAACAGCCTGTACAGCAGGGCCAGGGTCAGGGAGATCACTGCGAAGAAGCCCATGCCGCACAGACGCGCAGGGTCAGTGCTGGTGTCCATCCCGATCCAGGCATACAGCCAAGTGCTCTTGGCCTGACCGAGGTAGATAACCAGGGCTATCCCGATGAGCAGCGAAGGTCGGAGCATGGTTGATGTCCCTTTCAGAGTCGTAGGTCGGGCATGAATGTCAGCAGGGTACGTGGGGTAGGGCGCTTCGCAAGCGCAAACGGGCGCACGAAATTCCAAGCCGCTATGTCACTTGAGCAGGTTCGGGATTGGCACGGTTGCACCTAGGTTCTTGATCACGATGCAGCGCATTGCCGCAGTCAGCATCGTTGGGCCGAACACCTGGGCGATCTTGGCGCCCTCTTGGTCATAGCCGGCCCAGAACTCCCATCCCGGTTCGTTGTTGTAGGTGGCTGGCTGCATGTGCAAGCGCTCACGCTCCATGAGCGGTGTGCCCTGCACAGGATGCTTGGATGGGCTGTACTCGCGACCGATAAGTTGATAGCGGGCATTGGGGCCGCTATCCCAAACCCAGTAGCCGGCCTCAGAACCCATGATGAATCCCATGGGATCGAAGCGGATAGGCAGGGCTTCAATGGTGGCAATTGCCCAATCCAGGGCGGGCCCTTCTAGGTCACAGGCTTGAGCTTGAATCATCGACATGGTGTTCAATATTCCGGTGAGATGCTGAAGCATTCAGGCTTCAGCAACTGTGGTTAAGGCCGTGCTTCGCAGCCGGTCTGCGCGATAGCTAATTCAGGAAGCAAGGCCATAGTCAGCCGCTTCGGTGCGTGCCAACACCCATCCGACCGGACTTATGGCGGGTGCATGCGTTGCCAGGCATCGGCACGGAATCACCACAGCTCAAGCTGCTCGTGGGCGGTGACGTCCACGCTTGGAATGATTCCTGGTGAGCGGGAGTCCAGGGCGTTGTCCGCGTCGCGCAAGCTGTTGGAGAGGATCGCGAAGCGCTCCTGGCTTGCCGGATCACGCTTGACCACGAAGTCTGCGTCGACCACCTCGTTGACCCGAGCCCACTGGTTCCAGGCAAAAGAGCGGCCCAGGCCCACGGTGGTGTTCGAGCTGGGGAAGCTGTCGGCATTGCGCACCATCTCTTCCCAGGTCGCGCCAAACTCCACTTCGTCGAAGCGGCTGTGCCGGCCAGTCAGTGCGTTGCGCTCGAGCAGCAGCGCTCTCTCCATCAGTTCAGGGTGATTGGCCGCCAGCCAATACAGCTCCCACTGCTTGGACGCCGGGCAGAAGAAGCACGCAGACTTGATGGGTACCAATTCCTCACCCAGCATCTGGGTGATGGCCCGCACACAGTCGCGCCGAGCCCAGCGGATGATCTGCAACGGATAGACGTAGTCGAAGTCGTCATCGCTCGGCTTGAGGTTCTTGGAGCGGCGCAGATCCGCTTTGCCGCAGTCGTAGCCGATCAGTTTGACGATGCGCTGGCCGGTCTCTTGCGCCTTCAGCCACACCGGGTGCGGGTCACGGGCGTTCGGGCCGCGCTTCGCACCCTTGAGGAACTGATCTTGCGGGTCTTGCTTCCATTTGATGGAGCAGCTTTTGAGGCCGAAGGCCAGGCTGGGCAGTGTCTCGTTCTTGAAGCAGTTGCCGTACAGATCGACGTACCCGGTCGATTCCATGGGCACCTTCTTGACGATATCGATCAGCGGCCAGCCCCAGGTCGCCAGCACGCGATTCATGGCATCGACGTGGCGCAGGGTCTCAGGTTTCTCCGCACCGGTGTCGGCCAGGGTCAGGATGTCAGGTGTTATGCCGGCGGCGCGCAGGGCAACAATCATCGCCGTGGAGTCGACGCCAGCTCCAAAGCAGAGCGCCAGCAATCGGCCATCGAGGGCGGCTTTAAGATCTGCTACCTGGTCAGCGTTGAGGATGTTGGCTTGGTTCATGTTTGCGTTCCGGCTGTCTTCAAGATGGAGCCAGTTTCCAGCCAATTTGCTTGTGCCAGAATCGGCGCAATCAGTTGTAGGTTTGATGCGCCGCATTTCGTTGGGCGTCCCCGCGCAAACCTGTGCAAGCACAGGTCACGCCCGCACTGGGGACTTCGAGCGGGAGTGAGGTTAATCAGCTGCAGGCAGTGCTTCGATGCCCTTCGCGCCCCGCCGGCGAGCGGCTATTCGCTGCTGGATTCGTTCACGGGCAGCGAGCATTTCCTCACCGGTGCTGGGGAGGGAGAGCTTGATCTGGTTGATCCGCTTGAGCTCGTGATCATGCATCCAGTCCATAACCGACTCTTGCGTGCCGACGTCCTGGTAGGTGCGCGGGCCGCCAAGGCCAAGCAGGCCCCGGATACCGTATTGCTGGCGCTGCTCGGCCAGGGTGGTGATTGCCGACATCTCGGCGTTCATCTCAACGAAACTGCGGTGCTCCCGCATCAGCTCGCGGATCTGCAGGTCAGGGACAGACAGCAGGGGATCATCCTCCGCGACTACAGCCCCAGGTAGGAGATGAGCAGGACACAAAGACAGCGCTGAGCATTGTGGCGCCGGCGGGAAGAGGTCGAGGGATGTCTGGGCGGGAAGGGTTTGCTGGTGCATGGGACGGCTCCAATCGTGATGGAGCCATGGTCACAGCGGCGGGGCTGTGCCAGAACCCGATGTCCGGCCCATCATGCCTTCACAGCGAAAGCATCGATGCCGGCCCGCTGCCGCGCCTTGCTGACGCGTTTCAGCGGAACCTGGAAACGTTTGGCTATTTCCACATCACTCACCTTGCCGAGTAGCTGCTGCGCCTGGTCCGGCAGCGGGACAGTGGGACGGCCGGCTTTGCCGACACTTGCCACGTCACGCGCCTTTCGCATCCGAACTAGGGTGCTGAGTGGCACGCCATGGATGGCGTTGATCTCGGTGTCAGGAATGACCCCGAGCAGGGCTGCGACACTGCCCCATTTCTCGAAGGTCTGTATCCCGAGAGACATCCGCTTATTCCGAACAGCCGTGATGCCAAGGCCGAGTTCGGCTGCGAGGTCAGTGTCTGACTTGGTGCCCAACTGTTTCAGCTCCGCGGGCTTCCACACATGGCATTTATCCGGGCGCTGTTGACTGACAAACGCAGGGATACCCAGCTCTACCCGCTTATTGGCGACTGACGTACGCAGGATATCGAAGCGCTGAGCCACTGTGCGGTCGGTAACGGTGCCGAGAAGGGCCAGGGCCTCGGCTGTCCAGGTGAAGCGCTGGCGGCGCTGGGGTGCAACATCAGGCATGGGGATCTCTGTCACTGGTAAGGATCAGTTGATCTCATAGTGCCCCGACGTTGCGCGTGCCAGAACCGCCACCAGGGCCGATTACTTGCCTTTCAGGTGTGGCTTGATCGTGAGAGCGTGGAGTGCACGAATTGCTTCCTGACGGAGATCATCATGACTCCAGTTCTCCAGCGCATCAGGCAAGTTATGGAATAGGTCTGCGATCATGCCCGAGAGGGCTGGATCGTCCTGCGCAAACATGCGGATGCGGCTAAATGCTTGATGCATTGCCCGCATGACGGTGCTCTTGATGTTCTCTGGAGAGAGCGAGTCAGTGGAATCCCAGGCTGATGCGACAGCAGAAAGGCGAACTTCATCGTTCACTTGTTCATAGTAGTCTTTCACGGGCAAAGCCGTTACCAGTCCGTCACGCATGCATAGAGCTTGGTCTTTATAGCGCTCGGATCGGCTCAGTACCTGTCCGCTAGCGTTGACGGTCTGCCAGATGCTGTCACCAGTCTCAGCTTCGTCCACCAGCAGCTCAAACACCTGGCTGCTGTCGATCTGCACACTGTAAGCAAGCTCAAAACCTTCAACATCTGCTTGTTCGTTGCCCATTGTTAGATTCATGCCTCAACTACTTGGGTTGTTGTATCGCCTCGGGTGGAGACGACTTGCCAGCCGCATCCCTCGTCGTCATCGCTCTCCCCAACGATGGCAAAGAAGGAATGTGCAGTTACAGGATCGTGTGGTGTCCCTCGATAGCCTTTTCCATCCTCGTCATGCCAGGCGTAGACAAACATTCCATCGCTCGGCACACCCTCAAGAATGCACGTTGCCCAATCGGGGGCGCCTACATAGTCAGTGGCGTGCTCAGGATGTTTTTCTACGGGAGGAACGGGGCGTCGGTCGTTGACGATCTTCCCGAACTCCAGTCGAGCCTCCTCAAGCTCCTCTAGGGCGCCAGCCATCTCCAGGGCCCGTACGAGGCGAATTCGGTGAGCTGCGCGGTTCAGGGTATTCCACGCGGCCAGAAGCTGATCATCCAGTTGCTGCATGAGATTTCCTACCCTTGAGGTGGCATCGGTGAGGCGTCCGCCGGGCGCACATTCATGCAAGCCAGCCGCGGGCGCTCGCTTGGCCCCTTGCAGAACTCGCTGAGAGAGATTTCATCGCGATCGTTCAGATATGCGGTGCAGGCCACCCAGCCTAGAGCTGCAGCGCACAGCAGGGGCACAACAAAGCGAAAGGGTTTGATGGGGGGCTTGGGGGTGCGAGTTTCCATGCGAAGGGCGTCCTTAGGGTTTTCGCTTGAACTGGGCGGCCCACACTTCGACCTTCCCGCCGAGCGCTTTCACGTCCTCTGCGCGAGTTCCCGCGTAGTCCACCTTGAAGGTGTTCATCCAGTCGATCGCCTGTTGCGCGATGCCGATCTGACGATTGAGCTCATGCTTCGGCGGGCGAGCAAGGGAGGCGAGGTCGGTCACGGTCGCCAGGGTGCAGTCAGTGATGTAGGCCAGGGCCTGGCCTGAGTCACGTACCTGGTGCTTGTTCATTGCGGATCTGCCAGTTCGTAGGAGGGGTAGCCGATGTCGGTCAACAGGGCGCGGCCCTCGGCAGATTGCATGGATGCTTTCTCGAACTGGTCGCTGTAGACCAGCTGAACCTCGCCATCGGGGCAGACGCAGTAGGTGACTTCGTCATCGCTGCACAGCACGTCATCATCGATGACGTTATGTACCAGATAGGGAACCTCGCTGGCCTTCATCTTCTTGGTGTAGAAGTCGCCTTCCTGGCCCTGGTAGTGGGTCAGGGTGAAGCCCATTTGCTGAAGGTTGTCGATTACTGCCTGATCCATGATGTCCTTCCTCGGAAGTGTGTAGTGGCCGCTTGCCTGGCCGGGATTCGCACTCATCATTGAGCGTTTAACCCTGTGCCACCATCCTGAAACTCACCGGCTAAGGCGGTTTGTTCAGCGATCCGCTGGGGCAACTTAGCGAAGCCGACAAATAGAGCCGGGCAATACTCACTGATCAGAGGTCGCCAATGGGCCCGCCACCTGCAAGCTCCACTTGCTTTCTCACCTTATAGGCCAGTTTCTCATTGGCCTCGTAATAATCCGCCAGCAATTGCTTGGTTTGGAACTGGAGCTCTTCTGTTGTATTTTCCGGTGTATGCCTCGCGTTAATTTCCGAATAGGCTTTGCGAGCGCGGTCAACTTCCTCTAGCTCTGCCTTAAACTTGTCGCTGTCAATCATCGGCATGGACTGTGTTCCTTTAGCTTCTATCGAGAAAATGAGGATTATAAGAAAGGTAACGAAACTCCCATATAACCCGCCAACTACAGCCCCGTCTTCACCCCCAGCAATAAAGCCGACAATTAGACCGGCAATACCGCCTGCTATTGCCTTTGCGAAGCCGTTAGTAAAGTCATGAAATTCTTTGCTCTTTTGCTCCATACCAGGTTCGGTACTCATTATTTACACCTCTAATTGATCGGTTACTTCAGGAATGCAGGCGCAAACAGCTCTCTAGTAGTGCTTGGGTTGGTGACCAGGGGTGCTTCCTTGGGCGCCGGGGTCACTTGGAGAAGGGCCAGATGCGGGATCGAGGTTCGTTCGCGCTCGGTGGTCGCTGCATCGCTTTGTAGACTGATTCAGCCCAATCCAGGTACTCGCTACCGGGGCCAATCTGTTCTTCGAAGTACGCATCCTGAAGGGCTTCGTCGCGACCATTCTCATACAGCCACTGGGTGAACGTTTTCTCTGCCACGACCTTTCTCCTCTGGCTTGGGGTAAGGCAGTCTATTCAGTGCTGCACTGGGGAGTGCAACGAAGCGAACCCGACATTTCGCGCCGAGTACTGTCCGTTTCTCAGGACAGCACCAGCCACGCCGCGCCGATCAACAGCACAGCTGCACTCACGGCCAGGCCGATGCGCCGTTGCTTTTGCCGCCGGCGCTGAGCTTTCCGCGCTTCCTGCTCCTCGATCCATCCTGCAGGGCGTTCTCCCATGAACTGCATCTGACTCATGGCTTCTCCTTGTTGGCGTTTGCGTGGGTCATCAGGCGGGTCAGCTGCTCCCAGTCTTCCACCGAAGCGTCGCCTTTGCCTGCGGCCAGGCCTGTCAGCAGGCGGGTGGCCTGCTTGTTAGCGAGGTCGTCACGGCCGGCAGTCGTCTTGACCAGGATGCTGGCGGCACCTTGCGCAAACAGGGTCGTAGCGTCGCCAACGGCTTCAATGGCTTTCAACACAGCACCCGCCAGCTTGGGGTCCTCGAGGTCTTTAGCGCGCTCTACGATGCGGTCAATGCCGTGCAGTGCCGCCATAAGCTGGCTCTGGGTCCGGATGGAGTTGGGGGGCAGACCGTAGGCTTCGCCGAGGCGATCAGCGCAGGCTTGCCAGCCTGGGACCTCGGATAGGGGTTTGCCGCAGGTGTCCTGAAAGGGTACTGCGGCACTGAGGGTGCGGATGTTGTCAGTCATTGCTTAGGCTTGAAGTGGTACTGAGGACGGGAATTGTACGCGCTGCCGGTTGGCCGGTGACCGGGATCAGTGAACCGTGCTGATCTCAGACTGCTCCTCGGGCTCATGGCTAGCAGCCGCTGCGTCTTCGACCCAACTGAAGACTCGCTTATCGAAACCATCCGGGAACCGCTCACCGAACCGCCGGAACTGTTCGTTCACCGCGCGGATGACGCCCTGCAGGGCCTCCAGCTCACCTCGTAGCCGGTCACGGTCGGCCTCGGCCAGCATGCGCAGCTGGTGCGGCGTCGGCTGATCACGGCGCTGCAGCGTGACTACAGCGTCCAGTTCAACAGAGCTGAACTGCACGCCAAACGTCGACTCCTGATAGTGCTCAGATCCAGAGGCATCGATTTGCATGAGCAACCGGTCAAGCAGATCGGCAGTGGCGCTGTGCTCTACCTCATCCCGGGCCTTGGCGATCGCCTCATCGAATCCCGACGACTCCGAGTGATCCTGCACCAGCTGGGTAGGGCCCAAGCCCCAAGCCAGTTTCACCAGGCCAGTTTGAGTGCCGTCCTTGAGCATGCGGAGCACTGGCGGATCGCACTGCACGATGTCCTTGAGCATGGCGGGGATGCTGGTGCTGCTCTGCCAGGCACCAGCCTGCATGACATCAAACGGCTCCCAGCCAAGTTTGCCGAGGGTCTGTAGCAGTCGCTCGAGATGGTGCAGATCGAGAATGGTTGCGCTCATTGATGGTGCTCACTGTGGGCTGCAGGCGGGAAGGGAACCCGATCGGGATACACGCCCGGCAGGGGAGACATTGCAGGCTTGGAGAGCTGTTTCTGGCGGATACGCTCCATGACCTCGGGTTGTTGAATGCGCGCCAGCTCAGCCTCACCGGCGCGGTGCATGTTGAGGTCGTGCGCAGAGGCCAAGGCCGCCAGAGTGACCATGACGCCGCCCAGTTCCTGGGCTTGCTCACCAACTGGGCGTCCGAATACATACCGCATCAGCTTCAGCGCTTCACTCTCTGTGCAGCCGCAGGACTGCACGTACTCCAGCGCCTCTTCGAGGAAACGATGGTTGCGCTCATTGCGATCGGCCGCAATGTGCATGCCGAAGCACTCCAACATCCAGGTGCGAACACGGGACTGGAAGGGCAGCGGGGCGGTACGTGGGGTGTTCTCAACGAAATCAAGGGCAGCCAGCCAGAGCCTGCCGCTGTCGGTGTTGGTGCCCTGGCCGGCGCGGAGCTTGTCCAGGGTATCGACGCCGACCTCATCCCACAGCAGGCTGTTCAGGAACTCCAGCGCAACTGCCGCCCAGCCGGCAAACTCCTGTTCTGTGAGCACCGAGCTGTCAGCCACCATGCCCAGGCGGAACAGATGTCGCGCCAGTTCGTCTGGCGTGAAGCTGTCGAAGTCACGGATCGTCCGGGCCAGGTTCTTACCGAAGTAGTCGCCGTCGATGCCGTAGCGATTGCGCAGCCGCTCAGGGCCGGCTGCAATTGTCGGTTCAGGCAGCAGTTTGTACTCATCCACGTGGTCGCCGCAGTTGCAGTCCACCACGTTGGTTTCACCCACGGGCTCGCAGCTGCAAACCTGTTCAGCCAGCTTGTCGTATAGCTCGCTGGACAGGTTCTCCTGGATCTCTTTGAGGGACATGGCCACCGTGGCTGTCTCGCCGGAGACCGGGTGGCGAAAGGTGAACTGAACGCTGGCGCTGGCCGGCTGGTGCTGTTCATCTGCTGGCGCATTCAGAATTTCATCGATCTGCGCCAGCACAAGCGGCGCCTTTTCACTGCCGGCCTGATCGCTGGTGCAGGCCTGTTCCACAAAAGTGCGGCAATCCTGCAGGAGTGTGTGAATGCATTCGTTGCTGCGGGTCATTGGAAGGCTCCACTGAGCTGATTCCCGTAGGAGTCAGGGAAGTTGCCGTCTGGCTGCAGGTTGAGCGCCTGGCCGAGGGCATGACGGCTGTTAGCGAAGTGACAGTTGAGGGCTGTCTGGATCAGGTAATGGTCGTGTGTCCGCTTGGTTTCGACTGCGCCCCGTTCGCCGGCCACGCCGGTGATCAGTACGGGGCGGCACATCTCATCCAGGCAAACGGCGTCCAGCACACCGCGACCGGCATTGAGCGAGCAAGACATCGCGATCACCTGCAGGCCGGCACGGCAAGGCATGCCAGGGACGTGGATGCCGCTTGGCGCAGTGATGTCGGCGAGCCATTGGTTCAAGTTCTTTGCCGTCATGCGATCGGCCATGTAGCGCTCAACGAACGGCACGGCCTTGGTGCAGAGGTACATCAAGAGCAAGGTGTTACCGATCAGGCCGACGATGCTCAGCCAGTCTTTGCCGGTGTAGGTGAGCCGCTGCCCTTGTGACACCACTACCAGGTCGTGGTAGTGGCTCATGAAAGAGCGCATGCCGGCGTTCAAGCAGGCAAGGTTGATGAGGCAAACCGCTGCAATGAGCAGGGCAACAGCAATGACAGCGATGCCGAGCGAAACGCGGGCCGTCACTTGAAAGCGAGCGTCCTGGCCTGCGGCGATCTGGCCCGGGGAGAGTGCGGCGGCAATGTACTGACTGATCATGGGGAAAGCCCTCTTCATCTGGATTAGATGGGGCCAGTGTGTGGGCGGCCTGGGCGTGCCAGAACCGGGCACAGCAAGGATTAACTGGCGAGAGGGTATCTACGGTGAATCCGGTGAGCCACCCAAAATGGGCTCACCAAATTCGCAGTGAGGGGATCAATGGCAGCAGGTTGCCTGGGCAGGTGTTAAAGCGGTGCGAGCAGACCTAACCAAAGCACCCGCATGGGCAGGTCCAATAATCGAGCCCGTGAGAGCAGATGCCCTCTGCATCGTTGCTTTCGTCCTCCGCGGCGATCTCTTCAGGCGTGAGATAGCCGTAGGCCTCCCTGGCATAGGCAAATGCAGGTGCACCAGTTTCACTCTCCTGCTCAGGGAACGCCTGAAGCATGGCTTCACAGAAGGCTCTGTGCACGACCGTCTCATAGGTGGGGAAGCGAGCACCAGCGGTGCTGTAGAGCTGGTCTACGCGCTGTTTGATCTCGGAGAGATTGCCCATGTTCGATGGCTCCCTAGCCTGCGTTACCGTCAGTGATCGGGTGAGATTGTCATGCAACGTGGATGGCACGACAGGGCATGCCGGGTTCCCTGGTGTTCACTCTGTTTGCTCAGGTCTGTAGTTAGGGCTCAACTTGCGACCTTCGGCGGTGGCCATCCAGTAGGGTGGACGAGATTCGCGCTCTGCAAGCCCAAGGCGAACCAGCGTCGCCATAGTGTCGACATTGCACACGCGGTCACCGTTGATCTCCACGGAGTTTCCATGCGACACCCGAGCGCCCCAGCCCTGGCTCAGCCACTGCATAACTCTCTTTTGAGCTGGACTGAGCTTCGGAGCAGCCTTCGCCCTACCGACAGTCGTTGTCTTGTGATCCATGCAATATCTCCGGGATCAGCATTCTACAAGGCGGGTGTAGGCGAGAATCGGCTCGCCTGACTCGGAGTCGGTGCCTGTAACCGGAGCATCAGAGATGACCTTGGATGCAACGCGCTGGGAGGGGAGGTTTTCCGTGCCGACAACGGCTTCGACGTAGAAGGACGTTACTCCATGGCGACCAAGCCCTCGGCGCAACTCCTGAATACCTTGCTCAACGATCTCGGTGGCCCAGCCACGGTTTCGGTACGCTTCGGGAACGGCATACCCCAGGTTGAAACACGGCACCCCGTTGATGGGTTCATGGTGAACGAAAAGTGCTATCGACTTGACGCGTCCGTGCTCGATCCGGGCGTATGTGTAGCGCGTAATGCCATTCGGGGAGTCCAGGACAACTCTGACCCCCGGACTCAGGTCAGTTGGGTTGGTAGGCATGCCCCGACGCACTTCCTTTTGAAGTCCGACCAGAGCTTCCATCGGGTCTGCGATTCTCATGCTGTCATTTCCTGGCATCGATACTCAGAAGTGGCTGTGGCTCTTTGAAGCCCCGCGGAAGCTTGTTCAAAGGAGAGATGCTGCGGATGTGAGCTGTCCAGTACTCACGCCACATACCCTTGGGCCGAGTCAATTCCTTAACTGCCGTCAGCGCCACGCTCGTTTTGCCACACTCCCACCGGCTAGAAGCTGGGGATTCGGTGACTGTGAACTTCTCCGATCGCTGGCAGGTTTTGCACGTTACCTGATCACGATTCGAGGTCGCAGTGAGGTCGTGATTGTTGCGACCGCAAGCTACCTGGCCGCTGGCAACGGTGTAATGAGTAACCATAGGTTCTCCTCAATCAGTTCTGTGAGACACGGAGGCCAAGCGATACAGCTTCTGCGGCTGCCAGTTCAGCCGTGTCCCAGCAACCGATCCAGAACTCTGGGTCTTCTTTAGGAGCCACGGCATACGGGGGAACATCGGCACCGCATTCTGTCTGGCGGAACACAACCACTTCCACGCCACGAACCAGGTAATCGGCCATTAGCGTTCGGCATTCGGGGAAGGCTCCATCAACGTGGGCCTGCTGGAAGGCGGAGAGAGCCATAGCGTTTTCCTTTACGGTATCCATCAACTTTGTGCCTTTCGGATAGCAGCTTCTACAACCTGCACCGTATCTGCCAGTTCAGGTTTGCGCCAAGCCGAACTGGCATACAACACGTATGGCCAGGCAGACCAAAACCCGACCCAGGCCAGAAACCCGTAACGACCGCTCTCGGACGTGGTGGTATTGAGAGCGACCTTGAGAGCCGCCATCCCGAGGACAGCCCAAAGGACAGCCCACAACGGATATGCGCAACCGATGGCGAAGACCAGCCAACCAGCTACGCAGGCTATCTGGTGTTCGACGCGATCAAATACAGGCTTGCGTTCCATCAGTTATTTTCCCTCAATCAACTTGGGTGTCAGAACGCTCGAAACGATCACCAAACAGGTCTTTCCGAACCTGGGGGCTGAGAACCAGCCCAAGGGCTAACCAGCCAAGAGATCCGACACTCACCGCAGCGCCTATGCCTGCGTTTTCTTGGATTGTGAACAGCAAACCAAGGGCTAGCAAAATTAGCCCGACTGCCAAGCTTGCCCACTGAAATTTGGCAATTCCTGCCTCTGGATGCTTGCTCATGCTCGATCTCGTCGTTATTTCAGGTTGAGGCCGGTCAGGTCGAAATACTGACTCGACAGCACTGCCATCTCGGTACGCATGTCCGCTACCTCTTCGTCGCTGAATTTGTCGCTGTAGCCGGCAGTAACTACCCGATCGCGAAGCGTGTCGTACTGACCAGCGATGCGATCAGCTTGAGCCTGTTTGTCAGCGTCTGCGTCTTTATGGCTGGTCATGCCTTGTTTCCCGTCACACCGGTGCGTCAGCTTTGTTGATCGCCGCTTTGGCAGTCTCTCGCGCATCGTCCGCAGATGCACCAGCAGCGATCAACTCTAGTGCTGCACGCATGGACTCGACGGTTTCCGCAGCGCGCTGATGGAACTGCTCAGCAGCCCAGGTGCCTTCATGCTGTTTCGCGTGCTTCTGGTGGAAGCTCAGGAGTTCACGGTACCGGCTCATTGTTGATGTCCTTGCTCAGTCATCTTCAGCATCTGGAGCTGGTTCGAGCGCCACCTTGGCAATCGGTGTCCACTCCAGGCCTGCGCGGTCGATCAGGACTCGCTGGTGCATCCAGTCGATGCCCCACACCTTGTAGGTGCCGGCATCACCCTTGACCTTGGCCAGGTAGGCTTGTGCCGGGGGCATGTTCCCGTACTTGCTTTTGCGTGGCATGGATAGCTTCCCCCAGTCAGTCCGCGATATACGGTGCAGCTTGGGTGGGCAGGTCGGCACCTTTCTTCACCAGCCGACCACGAATGGCCTGGGCCTTTTTCTTTGCCTTGTCCAGGCTGTCAGCGGTGATCAGGTACACCTCGCACTCCGCGTAGTCTGGATCGTCCTTGCTGCCGCCGCCGCTCCATACGCCTGCAGGGAAGCGCCCAACTGTCCAACGTCTTGCTTGCATCGCGAATGTCCTTCATCAACCTGGTGGGTGCTCAGGCTCTCTGGTACGGCCTGGCTGTAGTGCAATCATCCTGTTGGATTGCAGGTGCCACTATCCTCAGTGCTCATTTGCCCTTTGCTGGCGCCGAGGACACCTCAAAGTTGCCTTTTGCATAGGTGGCATTGCACTCCCATACCAAGCTGCCGTCCTTGTAGAAACGGGCAGTGCCGTTTTTCACCACGACTTTGGCCTCTGGCCAAACCTGGGAGTGGCCATTTACGGCGGCTGAGAGAGCAGTCTTCTCCTTGCACTTGGCGATGTACTCGCCGTCAGCAAGCTTGGGGAACAGTGATCTGGCCAAGCTGGTTTCCTCAGTTGGAGTTCCGTTTGTAGGCCGTCCAGGCATCGGCCACTACGCCGGTATTGCCTGCTGTGGCCATCCAGTGTCGGCGCTCATCTTCGGTGAGGGCGTTCCACCAGGTCATGCCTGCCGCTTCATCTGCCGTCCGCCCCGAACCGCCGCTGTTCATGAAGTCCTGGGCCGCGCACTCCAGTGCCCGCAGGGTTACAAGCCGTTCTGCCTCCTGGTACTCGTCGCCTTCGCTCGCGTAGGCGGCGCAGAGCCTGGCCAGCTCATGAAACGTGCTGGTCTCAGGTAAGCCGGCGCTCTGCTGGCGCCAGATAAGCAGATCCGTGGCCAGTGCTCCGATGTTAGCTTCTGTGAAGCCGCGGGCTGCCAGGCGATGTGTTTGGGCTGTCATGGTCGCATTCCTTGGTAAACCAATACTCAGGGCCATGCTCAGGCCCCACGGTGGGTGGCACCAGCTATTCGTTCAGCCCTTCGAGCAGGCCTTCCTCACGCAGGATATCGACAATCACCTCTTCGTCGACGGCATAGACCCCGCGCGACGCGCGCCAGACGAGCTTCTTGGTCTCCTGCAGGGCGATCAGCGCCTGCTGGACGTTGGGCACGTCGGCTTTACGGTCTTTCTCCTCGACGCCGGCCATGGCCATCGCCTTGACGTATAGGTCGAGGGTCGGGGCCTCAAACGGGGCGTACTTGTCGCCCTTCGCGCACATCACGCGCAGCACGGCTGACTGCAGGGGCGTCAGGCTGTGGATGGCCCGTAGGAGTTGGGCGTTGATCTCTGCCGCCTCGGCCCGCACGCCGGCGGCAAACTGCTGGGGAACATCATCTGGGTCCATCATCAGGTCAAAGCCGATCTTGGCGGCTGCAGCATTCAGCAGCTCAGGCCGGTAACCAGCTTCCTGGAACAGAGCGAACACCGCATCAGGGTCGAGGGCGGCCGGCAGATCCACGTGCTGGCAGAACCAGTCGGTATAGCCTCGATCCAGGGGAGGGAAGTTCACCATCATTGCGCCGAAGAACGCCTGATCCTTGCTGTTGCGCAGCATGGCCAGCTTCGAACGGTTGGAGCCCGTGCACACCAGGCGCAGTCCGTTGTGCTTGGAGCTGTTCAGTTCGTCCCGGGCGGCTTTGAGGGCGAAGAGAGTGGCGTTGCCGGCCTCGGTGGTGATGGCGTGCTGGGCTTCGTCGATCATCAGCACGATCATGCGGCCGGTTTCATCGGACAGCGCGACCAGGGCGGTCGTCAGGTCGATGTCCTTTCCGAGGCCAACACGATCCAGGCTGAAGGTTATGCCGCCCACGGCTGCCTTCTCCATTCCCGCCGCCTTGGCCAAGCGGGTGATGACGCCAGCGTGCGGCACCAGCGCCTCGCGGATGGCATTGATGATGACCAGGCCAGGGTCTTTGCTGGTGTCTTGCCATAGGTCGGCGTAGACGACGATGGCGCCAGCAGCCTCGATGGCGGGGCGCAGATCCTCGCGAACGAAGGTGGACTTGCCCTGGCGGCGCGGCGCGGCAAGGAAAATCCCCGAGCCGGCCGCCGATCCGACGCCCACCTGGAGAACTTGCTTGGCGACCCGTTCGGCCAGGTCTTTGCGGCTATAGAGTTCGACTTGCTGGGCCATGTAGACGGCTCCTTCACGATTCGCTGTACCGGCTGAGAACCGGCAATATGGGTAACTATAATTCGATTATAGAGCAATTATAGAATTTGAGCGAAGGCCAGGTACAGCAGCACCTACAGCCATTTAGTGGTAATTATAAAGCGACTATAGAGCTTTTATAGTTCGCGCTGCTGGTGCTGCCTGGCTAGACCTCGTAGATGCGGCCTGGTGCCTCGCTGTGCCCTGGGTTCACCACGACTGGTGGAATGAAGATCACCTTGCGCATGGCGCGCTCCGGCCCGTAGGCCTGATTGCGGAAGTGCCCACGGCGGAAGTGGGTGGCCACGGTGCGGCCGGAGTGCCCGAACTCCATGCCCTCAGTGCTGGAAGCAAACTGGTGGCCGATGAACTTGATTTTGATGTAGCCCTTGTTGACCAAGGTTCTTTCGGCTGTCTTGCGAGTTCCGGGCTTCAGTCCGGACTTGGCCTGTTCAACCAGGTGCGGGTCAGCGGTGTCAGACCATCCCTCTTCCTGGTCTTCAGGCGCCACCCCGAGATAGAGCAGGCAGTTGACCACCAGGGCTAGGCCCTTTTTCAGTAGCGGTAGGTTCTGGCCGAGCCGGGTTATCGGGTTCGGTACCGAAACAACCTCGCCGTACTGCTCCGCGAGCTGGCGCTCGGTTTCTTCGACCCTGGCAAGAACTGCGCTGTTGCGCTCGATGATCTCAGCCGCGGTGGTTTCAAGAGCCTGAATCACCCCCTGAGTCATGTCTGTCAGGGCAATGGAGCATCCAGTCATCGGCTCGCCAGCCTCGCTGAGCCAGAAATAGGGATCGCCGAACTGGCCGGCGCTCACGAAGTCGATGACAAGGTGCGGGGTTTCGCCGGCGTAGCGGGTCCAGGAAACGAATGCACCCTCGATCGCATCACCCTCAAGGGTCAAACCAGATCCTGGCCCGAAATGGAGGTACAGCGAATCAGCCGGAATCGGGATAGCCGACAGTGGAATGCTCTCGACGTCGGTTTCCAGTAGGGCTGCGGTCAAACTCTTGTGGAAATCAAAGATGATCTTGCCGGCGCCGTGGTAGCAGCCAAACACTTGGGTATTGGCAATCTCAGCCTGGCCCGGGCCGGGGCCGCGTTGCTGGCCCAGCTTGTTCAGTTCTCGGCGGATGTCAGCCAGTAGTTCCTGCCGAAGGAACCGCATACGTTCATTGACCCCCTGCCGAGCGTGCGCCATGAACCGTGCCCCCAGCCGAACAGCGAACGGTCGAGTGGCCTCGTAACGAAGTGGCGCGTAGCGGGAGCTGGCGCTAGTGGTCATCCAGTGGCTCATCAGTACCCATATCCTGTGTTGTAGTCGCCCCAATGATGGTCAGGGCACCAGCTAATCAGAAGAGAGCAAGCTGACCCTTCATCGGCCCGATCTCCAAATAGGAAAAGCTCTCTTCGGTGTATCCGTGCGCCAGCATGGCGGCGGCGCAGCTTTCGGGGGAGTCGAAACCGGCTGCGTCGGAGGCAACGTTGGTGGCCAGCAGAACCGTTCCCCCATGTGCGCTTTGAATGGCACCGACGAACATAGAGTGTCCGCCAAGCGCCGTCCATGACGCCACATAGGGCCGGTCAGGCGTAACTCGCTGGTAGTTGGTCATTTAGCGATCCTATACCGGGTGGAGAGTCGATCTACGGTGATGCTGGTGCCAGCAGACCTGGCACCAGCACCACCGCGACCTATCAGGCTGCGTCGGCCTCGTCTGCGAATGCAGCTTCGGCCTTGGCGTGCATTCCTCGCGGCTCACGTCGTCGCGCTCGCGCAGGTAGACCGGCTGGAACAGGCTCCCGCCCTGGTAGGCGTACAGGTACTGGATATCCACCAGCGCACCCAGCTCAGGCGTGCTCTTGTTCGGCGGGATCGTGCAGTTGCCGACCGGGATGACGTTGCCCAGTTCATCAAGCATGCCGATGCCCACACTCGCCTTGGTGGTGTGATGGGAAATCACGATGCCGGTGGCGTTCTTGCGGAACGGGAACTTGAGCTGGGTGCCACCCGAATTCGGTTTGCCCGGCACGTAAGGCGCGTCAACACGCTTGAACACCAAGCCTTCGCGGCGCTGTTCCTTCATCCGCGCCAGCAACGCGCGCTTGGCCTCGCTGGTCACTGCGGTTCGCACGACCTTCACGTTGGACACCCCGTCGAGCACCAGGCAGGTGTCGAGGTGATGGAGTAGGTCGATGCGCTCCTTCAACGGCAAATGCTCGACATTGACGCCCTGGTACACCCGCACGTCGAAGATCACGTAATCGGTGCCAATCAACTCGCCGTCTACCGTGAGCGGGAGGTACTGGGTGCAGCTCTGTAGGATGGAGTCCACCACACTCTGAGGATAGGCAACCGAGAAGCCCTTGCGATTCGCGCTAACCACCGAGCCACTGGCCAGCTCGAAGCCGCGGCGATCGCCGTCGTGCTTTTCCTGGGCGATCCACTCCGGCGATTCCAGGTACTGCTCGACATCACACTCATCGATCGGGTTGAGCAGCTGCGGCATCATCGAGGTGGCCACCAACTCACGGCAGGCCGGGGCAGACATGTCGCCGGCGGCGTCGGAGGGTTTGTAGTGCTTGGCGAGGCGTTCCTTGTAAGCCTTGTCATAGGCCTTCTTGGCGACCTCGTAAGGCACCGGCGCCTTGGTCTTTACGGTGAGCTTCAGGCTCTTGCCACGTGCGCCGTGGTAGGTGTGCAGGACATACCCGTCACCCTCGGCGATCAGGTGGATTTCGTACTCTTTGTCACTGCTACCTTCGGTGCAGGTGAAGTGTGCTTTGAGCCGCTGGGACATGGAGATACCTCTTCGGTTGGGATTCGATGTGGGTATTCTCCGGGCCTGGTCGTGTGCCAGAAGCTCAACGCCGGTACTGGTTCAGGCGGTCATTCGCATCCGGCGGTGATACGTCTTCGTCGCTGGCTTGGGCATATCGCCGCGCTTTCTGAGTTCATACGCCCGTGTCATCACCGTGTGAATTGTGCGCCCCAGCTCGAGACTGACCTGCTCTGGCCCGAGCTTCTCGTAAAACTCGATCAGGTATTGCTGATCTGTCGTTGTCCACGGCATGCCCTGATTGGGGTGGAAATCCGGGTGGTAGTTCATGCGCCCGTATGCGTCATAGGTCGGCTGCGTAGTTTGCTCAGTACTCATCGGCGGGTTCCTCGTTGGGGAAGTGTGCAGCGGGCCTACTGCCCTTAGGCATTGCGACCGTCGGCCAGGGCGTTGTAGTGGTAGTAGTCCGCGATCTGCTCGTTGAGCTTGTCCAGCAGGTCGGGCCGCTTGAACTCCAGGTGCAAGTTGCCGTTCTTGAAAGCCTTGGCTCGGTAGTAGTCGTCCTCGTACACGCCGCGATCCTGGAACACGCCATTCATGGCCGTTTCCAGGCTGCGGGCGTGAAACAGCTGCTGGTCGAGGGTCTTGATAACCCGGTCGATGTCGTTGAGCTTGTCGGCGGCGTAGTTCCGGTGGCCATCATTGATACAAAGGCCACGGGAGTAGGCTGGCCGCACCATTCCCCCCATCACCACTTTGCTGCCGATACGGAACGGTTCGGATTCGTTCGTCCGGTAGTCATCCGACAGTGAGCGGAAGACCTTGAACACGCCACGGCGGAACATCTCCTCCGAGCGGATCTGCAGATCGATCAGCGTTGCGCGGATGTTGTTCTCGTTGAACTCGGGAGGCGTGCGCTCAAGGCTCCTATCGAACGATTCGACCTCTTCAGCGTCCATCAACTGACGGAAGCCGGTGAGGTCAATGGCGCGCGACCACATTCTGCGGTCTAGTTCGCGGCGCACGGTCTCTTCACAGTCCCGGATTTGCCCAGAATGCGGCATCAGCAATTGCCCGTACTGTGTCAGGAGTTCCTCGGCCATGCCCAGGGTGCGGCGGGCGTCAGACATCAGCTTGAGCGCTTTTTCGCGGGCGATCAGCAGGTCGGTGAGTGTGGTGGGGATCGCGATCTGAGTGCGGTGGTTCATGCGGATTCCGTTTTCTCAGCGTGGGAGTGGATGACAGGGAATCGGGCCGCGAAGTCGAGGCGCGACTGGCGGATGCGCTCCTGCTCGGCCTGGGCATGCTGCTCAGCCCGAACAGCCAGCTTCAGCAGGTTCCGGGTGGTACGGTGGAAGCCGGAGACATCCGGGTAGCCGTGGTGCTGGTGCTCTTCCGGGTAGGAAGGGAAGTCGCCGTGCCACTCCCAGTTCATGCGCCACCATTCCCAGGCGGTGTAAGCGTCCATCCCCTCACCGAAGTAATCGGTACCGCCGCCCACACTCCAGACATGCGACACGCTGGTGCGCTGCTTGTAGGCCAGCTCGCTGGGCTCGGAACTGTCGATCCAGACGCCCTTGAACACACTGGGCGCCAACGTCACCAGCTTCTTGCTGAGCTTCTTCTCGATCCGGGCTTTCATGCGTTTCATCCTCCTGGCTCAAATCAGACCGAGGTCTTGGCAGTAGTCCTGCCATGCGGAAAGCACGCCGCCGGCAAGCTGGGTATCGGAGGAGCCTTCCCAATCCGGTCGCTCGTAACCCTCGACCGAGGTGATCTCGTCCAGGCAAGCTGACTGCTGCTCTGCGGTCATTGCCGGCAGCAGGCCTGGCTGGCCGTAGGCGTAGCCGCGCAAGACGCGCTCAGTGGCGCTGCAGGCGCAGCTATCGTTGGGGTTGCAGCAAGGGGCGGTCAGGCCAGCGAATACTTGATCCAACTTTTTCACTGGGGCGACTGTCTGTTGGGCCATGGGTATGTCCTCGGGGGTTTGGATGTTGGAAATGATCCCCCTGGCCGGTGCGTGCCACCATCCATAGTGCTTGCACCAAGTTCGCTGCTATTGGCGGGCGCCTTGCTGCTGGCGCTTTCGCCTGACGATCTCAACGACCTTTTCGCGATCTGCCTCCAGGGCGCCATGCTTCAGGGCAAGCGCTCGTTTGCTCAGGCAGATATCGAAGTGCTCTTTGGGTGAGCCGGGGTGCTGGAGCCACTTGCGCGCCACGCCGATCTTGTCTGCCATGGCCAGCAGCTCCGCTGGCTCGTCGGCCAGCATGTGGCACATCTTCATGCGCCCGTAGGGCATGCGCTCATCGTCGACGTAGACAGCCATGCGGGCTCCTAGGCGTACTTCCACCAGGCGATCTGGTTGGAGTCGATCAGGGTCAGGTCAACTTTGATCGCGCCGCCAGTGCGTGGGCAGGTGCAGCCGGTACCGACCTTGAGTACCCCCTCATGCACTACGAAGACTTCCTGGTGCAGTGGCCGGCTGACTGGGAACTTTTTCCAACCCTCCGCCGCCTCGGCGCCGGCGGCTGGTGCCTTGATGTCCACCAGGAACGGCAGCAATGCTTCCTCCTCGTGGGCTAGGAGGAACCGGGCGGCCGCGTGTGCTTCTTCCTGGGCCTGGCGGCCACCGGGGAAGTAGTCCGCGTCTTTCTCCAGCAGACGGTCGAAGAAGAACGCCTTCTGGAAAGGGCCGATGCTCTCATTGGTGCGACGGTAGATTTTCCCGTTGCGGTGATCGAACGCCTTCTTGAGTAGGGTCATTGCGTTATCCATGCGCTGCGCTCTGCTTCTCTTCGGCCAGAATCTCGTCGATGATCTTCATGGCCAACTCATTCTGTCTGGCCATTCGCGCCTTGGTGCCGGTGTTGAGGTCCAGCTTGTAGAGGATCTGCCCGAGCTGGTCATAGATGCCCAGCCACTTGGGGTCGGCCTTCTCCCGGTCGAAGCTCTCGTGATACATGCCCAGGTGGCGATAGATCGCAGAGCGGGCAATCTCCATGGTCTCCTCGGCAGCCAGGGCCCAAACGGGGTCGAGGGCGCCAAAGGGCGCATCGCGCATCGGGCACCAGCGCGGGTCGAAGTGCCTCATCCACTCCACGCCGTTCTGATTGTTCTCGCCCATGACGTGCTCTGTGGCGTACAGGTCGATTTCTGCTTCGATCAAGCGGCGCGCTGCAAAATCGCGCTTCAGTGCAGCCGCGCGGCCAGCGTAGAGGCGGTAGATGCTGCCTTCAGGCTTGGTGGCCAGCTCCTGGTCTACCTCCTGCTGGCGAGCTTCCAGGTCGGAGTAGTCCATCGTCTCTCGGTGGTGTGTGTCGAACATGCGGCAAAGCTTGCCTTCAGCGCTCCACATATAACCGGTGCCGTTCGTCATGAAGAGGTGCTGCAGTGCTGCCAAGCGACTTTGAAACAGGGTCGGGTAGTTCAGCATCATCGCCTTGATGTGCTGGTCGACTTCGTTCAGTTCAATTGGTGCGCTCATGAGGTGTTGACCTCCCTGTTGAATGTGAGGCCATGATCGAGCGACCTCACGCGTGCCACCATCCACCAGCACCGGCTCACATGAGGGCCGGTTGGCTCGCCAGCCGGGCCCGGATGCGGGCATCCATCTGCTGGCGCTCTTCGGCCATCCTCGCCTCACGCGCGGCGCCGACACCGTTGTACTTCTCGACCAGGTAGATCAGGTTGGTCGGCGTCCAGGCGCCGCGCCAGATGGTGCGCCAGTCGTTCATAGCCGCAGCGCGATCTTGATCAGGCAGGGCAAAGTACATGCCGCGGGCCTTGCGCCAGAGCGCGGCGTGCTGGGCCCGCCACTTGATCAAGGTTGCGTCGCCTTTTGTCTGGCGGATCTCCTTCTCTGTCTCCCAGTCGTGTTGCTCCTCGCGGATCTGCTCAGCGAACAGCGGCAGGGCGTTGGCCTCGCGCTGCTGCTTGCGCGCAAAGGAGGTGGCCCGGCGTTGGTTGAACTCGATCTGGCGCGGACGCAGGTCGTATGGCTTGTATTTCATGGGTCACACTCCTGTCAGTTCGAGGCCTTGGCGCCGGCTGGGGATTTGTTGTCGAGATCAGCTTCTGCGAAGGGCTCCAACGACCGAACAGCCGTAACCACCCGGTCAGGCAGCGTTGCGGCCGCTTCCGGACTGCGGTACCGGGCAAAGATGAACTCCAGCAGCTGGATAACTGCCGGCTGCAGCTCCTTCAGGTCGAAGGCCGGGGCGGTGTTGCTGGTGCTGCTTGGGTGCAGGAGATGAGCGGGGTAGGTGATGACAGCCCGCGTTTCGTAGCCGACCCATTCGTCAGGGGTACGGGTGACCAGTTCGTGATGCTCTTTGGTGCAGGGTTGCCAGGCATCCCAGGCGTCACCTGAGGAAATGAATCGGGACTGCCAGGACAGCGGGCTGGCGGTCAGCGCCGTGCAGAGCGCATCGTAGTCGGCCAGTAGCTCGGTGATCAGCTGGGCCCGGGGGTTCTCTGCACCTTGTCGGCGGGCTTCCTCGAGCAGCTTGGGCAGGTCAGCGCGCAGTGAGGCGTACTTGTCGGTCATCTCAGTTCTCCAGGGCCGGGCCGCACGCAACTACGGCGGCGTCCCATTTCTTGCGCAGCTCAGTGAGCAGCGCGCAGTCGTATTCGGTGAGGGTATGGCCGGGCTTCTGTGCCAGGCTGTAGGCGGCGTTCGACAGCGGGTTGCCGCTCTCCAGCAGACCGAGCTGGAGTTGTGTTACCGGGGGAGCAGTGAAGAGCTTGGTGCCATCCGGCAGCTTGCGCAGATGGCTCCAGGCATAACCGCTCAAGTACGGGCCTTCGTCCGGTTCCCGCTCTCTGCCCAGCACGGCGATGGTTGCGACTGGCTGAAGGCGGGCGAACTGGTCGGCCAGGATGCGCTCGTGCTGCGACACCCGCATGAGGCGATCGTCTTCGCAGGCGTCGTTGATCCCGATCTTCTTGGTTAGCGTGACGTAGACCGAGTTGTCGTCCTGGTAGTCGCCAATCTCCAGGGTCGCGACAACCTCGGCGGGCTGTGCACCGGGCACCTTCAGAGATGCCAGCTCGGCCTGCGCCTGGTCGCGCTCGCGTGTGAGCTCTACGACTCGAGCATTCGCCAGTGCTAGGGCGTCACGCAGTTGGTCGAGGTCCTGGGCACCTTCTGGGTTGTTCTGCTGCTTGGCCTCGCCAGCGTCTTGCTGGTGCTGCCCGGGCATGCCGATCGCCACCAGGGGCTGGATGATGAACTCACGCAGTTCCCATTCGTTGGGCGCGCGGTGATGAACGATGGTGCTTTGCTCGTTGGGCTCGGCATCTTTCTCGCGCCGGCGGAAACCGGTCTCAGCGACGACAACGGGGGACAGGTTGAGCAGTTCAGTCACGCGCTGAGAGAGGCGCTGACGTACAGGGAGCGGGCTCTGGTGAAGGCGGGTCATCTCCCGGCGCATGTGCAGGATGTGCTCGCGAAGCTCTTGGGAGATGAGTGTGCAGTTGATGAGGGTCATGGCGTGTTCGATCCTTGAGAAGATGGGGACATGATCCCTCCCGCCTGGTTGTGCCAGAACCCCACCACCCGGGCGCTAGCTGCTGGCGCTCAATGAGGCAAGCAACTGGGCCGAAACCTCCGGCAGTGGTCGCCAAAGCATGACCTCGGCGGGGTAGTCATCGCCGTAGCCACCGTCGATGTAGTCGCCGTTGTTCAGGCAGTACCAGCGGTTGTCGCGGAAATATCCCTCGAAGCCACAGGGCGCCAGCTGGCCATCGTAGGTGCCGAAGCACCAGACAGGCTCGCTATTGAGCGGCTGCTGCTCTGCAGCGTTGACCCAACCCTGGTTGGTTGGCTGCTCCAGACCCGCAGCAAGGTCTTGAATCGCGACCGTCGCACTCGGGTAGCGATCATCGCGGCTGTTGCGCTCGATGCGGGCAAACAGGTGGGCATTCCAGCTCTGAGAGATCTGAGCCCAGGCTTTCAACGCCGCACTGCGGGCGCCAGTGCCAGCGAACACCAGCGGTTGGCGCTCGGTGTCGTCGAACGTGATCAACAGCGGACATTCGTCTGGGATAGCCAGGGTCGTGCCGGCGGTGCTGGTGCGCAGCTGGTGCAGCTCCGCAATGGCTGCGTCAATGCTGGCGCGCTTGTTCTCGTTGATGGTCTGCTGGTGCATGCCTTCACCGGTGGCGGGGAAATCCCGCCCGGCCAGGTCGCCTTTGTAGTCCTGCAGCATCGTGATTGCGCGTAGGAGGGGATGATCAGCCGACATCGGTGGCACCCTCTGCGTGGCAGTCCGCCTTCTTCACCTGGTCGCGCCATGCGTTCCAGGCCTCGATATCGCGCTTGCTGACCATCACGGTGTCTTCGCCCAGCTTCCATTCCACGGTGTCCTGCCCGCCTGGGAACCTGAATCGCGCACTGCGGCGTTCATCGTGGTCGCTGGCGAAGGCCACTTCAACGCCGGGGAACTTCGCCAACAGTGCGTCAATGACCTCCTGCTTTCTGTCTGCAGCCGCTTGCCGATCGGCAACCTCGACGGCATGGCACTTGGCCGAGCAGAAAGACAGGTCCAGGGCGAACACCGGCGCCGGCGTCTCTTTGCCGACCTTGTCGCCACAGGTAGAACACTCGTAGTGCCAGCCGTTCTCGATGAAGGCGGTTGGGGGAATGCCTTTACCGGCGTACTGATCGGCCCAGGGCAGGCGCTTGCACGTCACATTCCCGAAGTCAGCACCAATCTCGTCGGCGCCATTGCGGCGTGCGGCCACGTTGGTGGTGGCAAATTTCACTACCGAATCGTCCGGATCGTCGGTCTCGACGATGAAGGCCTTAGCAGCTGGCATTGGCTTCACCCTCCGTGCTGGCTGGCGCTACCGCTACGGCTGGATCAGCCTTGGCCAGGAACTTCGGGTCGATCTCGGCGGTAACCTGCACCAGCGGCAACTGGGCAGCCTCGCCGTGGTCATCTTCGAAGTCGTCGCGGAAGTAGTCGGCCAGCGAGTCGATGCCAGGGAAGTTCGCGAGAGTGCTCGGGTAACGGCCTGTACTGGCGTAGATCGCGTCTGCCTTGTCCAGGAACACAACGCCGTTCTCCCGTTCCGGGTTCCACACCAGGTGCAGATCGAGGCGAGCAGGCTTGTTCGCTTCCTCAGTAGGCCAATCAATCAGAGAGGGGCCGCAGTCGGGGCACCCACACTCTGACTTGGGCCGCTGCATGGTTTCGCAGTAGCCGGGGTTCTTGGGCGAAGCCGTTTCGCTGGGCGGTGGATAGACGCCATAGCGGGTCAGCGAAGGCATCAGGCGATGGCAAACCCAGCGCTGCAGGTCTTTACCCAGGTCATCGAACCGGCCGTCAGCCAGATACTGTCGGATACGCTGGATCTCGATCTCAGACGGCTCGGCGCCGTCGTACTTGGGCATTGGCAACTCATGTAGCGGTGGGATGGACATTGATGATTCCTCACGTACTTGTGTGGATAGCTGGCCTTGGGCAGTCGTGGCCGTTAGTACGGCTCGACCACCTCACCGGCGGGGGAGTAGTAGACGATCTTGTTGACCGCATTGATTTCTCGGTCGTGGTAGGCCGCGCGCCACATGACATCGGGAACAGGCAGGCCCAGGTCGCGGGTGATGGTCTTGAAGTAGTCCAGTTCCTTACCGCGGCTTCGGCTGTCGTCGAGGTTGGAGTAGACGATGCCCTCGTCGTTGTCGCACTGAGTCCCTGGCTCAGCGAAGATCACCAGGTAGAACTCGCGCAAGGGCTTGTCCCAACCGAGTTGAACCTGGACCTGGCCACCGACCTTTTCACACTCCAGTCGGGCGATGTGCTGGCTCATAAGCACTCCTTACTTTCGCTTGGGGGTAGCTGGCTGGCGCGGCTTGCAGGTGATGCAGTAGCCCTTCTGCGCGCCTTTCTTGAAGACATCGAACCAACCGCCGCATCCTTTCTTGCAGTGGAACTCGTCGATCTTGGACATGTGGTAAACCTCGGCGTGAATGGGAGCGGCCTGTACGACCGATTGGGTGCAGCGCAGGTCAGTCCTGCATGTAGCGGCCTTCGAGCTGCTCGCGTTGCTCTTGGGCGGCGAACTCGATGTCCTCCAAGTCAGACTGGCGCTGGCCCGGTGCTGCAGTAATGTCATTGGCCAGCGCCTTGATTGCGGCGATGATCTGGGCTTTGGTCATGTTCACTGGGCTTTCTCCGGGTAGGTGATGGGGCTATGGTCTGGCTCGCCGACCCGTGGCAGAAGCAGGTGACTCACGCTGGCAACCCTCGGCTGTCCCGGCAGGTCCAGAGCGCAATAGCTTGCTTCACTGCCTCGTCGTAGCCCTCGGCAGTGAAGAGCACGTCGACATGCTCGGGGCCTTTCGCATCGCAGTACCCGCACTGCACCAGCGCGATTACGTCAACGCCATCGCAACCGTAGCTTTCCTGGCGCTCTACACGGCCGATGGCAGTGTTCGAGTTGAGCAGCACCAGCGGGCTGGCCTGGCCCTGGCAGAACGGGCACGAGCTGATCTCGGTGGCAGTCGAAGGGGTTTCACTGATGCTTTGCTGTGCCGCCTGGGCTTCAGCGTTGAGTCGGAAGTGACATTCCGCCCAGTGCTTACCTGGCTCTGGCTGATTGATGTACGGACATCCGCAGCTGGTGCGGCCTGGGTAATCGACCCGCATGGCTCAGACCTCGCCGTCGTCGATCGGCTTACCGCAGTGGTGGCAGTAGTACTGCCCGTGCTCGCTTGGAGTTCCACCATCCGACAGGTGCCAGGTGCGGCCGCAATGAGTGTCATAGGCGCCGGTGTCTTCATCGCGCGTCCACACACAAGGCGCCGGTGTGGCTGAGTGAGCCTGCAGATGCGACTTGAGGTCTTGCGCCAGCATCAGTAATGCCGGGCCAGTTAGCGCTGTGCCTGGCGCCACGATGCCAGCCGCAACCCCACACTCTGCGAGGGCTTGGCCTATCTGAACGGCCTGGCCCTGGGTGATCTCTTGGCCTTCATTGAGTGGTGTCGACATGGCAGCCTCGGTTTATCTGTGTAGGCTCATTGTGCAATGGGTTTTTGCTGTGCCCTGGTCAAAACCTGCGCACGAAATTCAAGTCAGTGAAAGCGACGTTATGCGGCGCTGAATGTCCGGTTTCCGTCAGTGAGAGGCCATGCGAATCTCTTCGCCACCGTGGAAGGTCAGCTCGTTCTGATGGAAGTTGCCGGCGTAGTTCCCAGTGCTGCCGAAGTTGCAGCGGCAGAAGCCAGTGCGCTCATTGACCGATACGACCGTCATCCAGAAGGGCAGGGCCTGGTTCTTTGCCTTCACCTCGTCGCCGGCGGCGAAGATCATGGTGGAGAGGGCGACGACAGGTTGATGGGCGGCGGCGGTAAAGGTCATGGCACTGATCCTCAGTTCGTTGTGTGGGATCAATGATCAGACTGGTCTGTGTGTGGCAGAACCCTCGAGGGAGAAGATTCACCACTCTCTACTGTGTTGCTTCGCCTCCGACCTGGGGCGCCCATTCGGTTTACCGCCTTGGCCCTACGGGGTCTCAGTGCGGATACGATTCAGGGCCTGGTTGAGGTGCAGATCGAGCACGCGTCTTGGGCATTGCCTTGCCCCCTGGTGTGGACAGCTGCCCTCTGAGCTGCAGGACACGTCAGTGCTAGGCAGACAGCCAGTGTCCCCAATGCCTGAGGTGGGCAATGAGACCCAGCTGAGCGTGATTGGCTCTGAAGCGAGTGTGCAGTGGTGGTTCTTGGCGCGTGGTGGCATCGGTGTGTCTCCTCCTGGGGGTGAGGAGATCGTGCTGTCACGACGGCGCAAGGTGGTACTGCAGGAGAGGTTGAATAGGATTCCTACCCGAAAAGCCGCTTTGCTCTTGGGATATACAGCTGGCCGCTAAACCTCGGCTGCCATCTCATCTAGCCCTGCCTGCAGGCCAGCATCCCACTCTGACGCCTCAAGGGTGCCGACCTCATAGGGGCAACCAGCCTCGGCCTCCCAGTCATCTCCCCAGATAATTGCTGCAGACCGGCCTTTGATCCAAGCGCGGGACTTGTCGGCGAAATCGCTCATCCCATCGCGCCTAAGGCCGCCAGCTTGCGCGGTTGGAATCGGTGACGGCAGTCCAGGCACGTAACCAGGCTGTCACGCGCATTGCGTCCACTGTCACCAGACGTGGGGGGCTCGCCCCAGCCACCTCCCATCGTGTGCTCTTCGGTCATAGTGAACTCATAGCCGGTCTGCCCGCCGCACTTCGGGCAACCTTGGGAAGGGCAATAGGGCGTACTCATTCCGGATCTCTTTCGGCCTCTTGGCGCTGGCGCAGAAGACGGACACTCCAGGCATTGCCAATACGGCGCTCAGACTCTTCAGCGTACTTCTTGGCCAGTTCGGCCAGCTCCTCATCAGTGATGCCATGCGCTACCGGCATCCACATGGCGCTGTAAGCATCCTCGCCTTTGCTGACGAAGGTACCGCCGAGCATAGCCAGGTACTCACTGGACGGTGAGAAATAGGCGACTGCCGTATTGGGTGCGACGATGGTCGCCACTTCTTTGGTGGCAGTGCCGATGGCCCAGTCTTGCTTATGCTCCTCCACTGATGTCCATCCGTACTGCTCAAGCAAGGCGCCGAACTTGATCTTTGCTGCAACGAACTCAGGGGAGAAGGTAGTCATCGTGTTTCCTTGGTTTTCAGTAGGGCTCAGGTGCCTTGCTTCCAAAGCACAGGCTCATATTCCTTTCGAACCGAGCGTGCCACCACCTACAGCCAGCAAACCGAACATATAGCGGCACTGGCTGTTCGGTAGGCTCGTTATCAGTCAGGCAATGCGCTGTTCAGAGCTTCGGCCAGGTCTTGGACGCTATTTGCGTTGTCGAGATGGGGCATGAGGTGCACCAGAGCCCCACACTCCTCAGCATGCCCGAGCGCAGTGGCCAGTGCGCGCAGGGCCTTCTCCGGACTCCGATCGGTCTTGCCGGTACCGGATACCTCTGCCAGATCAAGCAGGGCGTTGTAGTCGTTGCCATCAGGCGCCTGCTGGCGTGCGTTGAGCTGGTCGTTGTACTGGTGAATCTGCTGGCGCAGTAGCCACAAGGCTTCCAGCTCACGGGCTACCGTTCGCACACCCTCCTCGTGGTCTCCGCTGGCCAGCTGGATATGCTCCATGTCACCGAGGGTGGTAGCCATGACTCGCCAGTGCACGCCGCCATATTCACCAGTAGAGAGCCTGCTGGTGCCATCGACACACTCCTGGGCGATCTCGTAGGCCTTGCTCTCCCTGCCGGCAAGCATGGCAATGGTGTCCTCTCCGAGGTCGGTTTCGATGATCTCGAGGCCTGCGTCGTGCAAGCAGTCCAGATTGGCAGCCAGCACGTCCTGGTTCTGACGTGCATCGACCGGGTACAGCGCTTCGCAAGACTCAAAGACAACGCGGATGCACTGCTCAACGTAGAAGTTTGCCTGGGGTAGTGGCTGGGTCATGTCGTTCTCCTGGGGAAAGTGGGATTAGGCGTGGGCCTGGAGTTCACCCATAAAGCGTTGGTGAAGGCTCTCAACGCGTTGCAGGGCCTCGTTACGCATCTGCCATTTCTCAAGGCGGGCAGTGAGGGTGATGCGCTCTATACGGTCTTCAATGCGGTCTACGGGGTAGGCGTTCGGGTCTTCGATCTGCTCGGCCAGCCAGATGTCGTCATCCTCGTTACACCAGTCGTCGAGAAAGGGATCAGCGGGGAGCTCCACAACCGTTCCGCTTGCCGGTGCTCTGCCGTCAACGATGGTGAAGGAGCCCATGCCAGATACCTGGTCGTAGTCCGTCAGCATGGATTCACGATCCCAACGGTCTAGAGCGCTGCAGATGGTTACCAGATCGGGATACGGGGCAGAGTTGCCTTGCACCTGGAAACACGCTCGATCGCTGCCGGCCCCCGGGATGTATAGGCTGGGGTGGTTTCCGCTACCGCTAGAGCGTGCTTGGAGTATCTGAATGGTGATAGCGCTCATGGAGGTTCCTGTGAAGGTCTTCAACGATGAGGCAATCATCAATCCGGCTTTGTAGTGGCAGAACCATGGGAATGTGATCAAGGAAGGGCAGCAAGTCACTTCCTCAGTTGGAGCTTGTACCCTCACTGAGGCATCGAATCAGTGTGTGACGGGTGGTCAAAACCAGTGGACTGAGTTGGCGCAGATGGAGTGTGGGCTTTCAGGATGCCTCACACTCTGCGTTCTTGATCCGCCGGCAGGCTTTGTCGCAGGCATCCAGGTAAGCACTGAAGGTCGGCTGCGCTGTCTCCAGTTCATCCGCCAGGGCCAGACAGAAGTTCACCAGCTGGAATGGGGTTTGATAACCCATGCCGCGTCCGACCTCGTACTGGTGCCTTACCTCCACCGTCATCTCCCCATTCATGCTACGAATCAGCCTGAAGGCACCGTTCGATTCCCCCCTGAGCCTGCGGGTTAAAGTCCCGTGATGATAGGAGGTCGCCTCGTCAAGAATCGCTGCTAGTCGCCTGATCAGGCTGTAATTGAGTAGCCAAGACTCCTCGGCCTCACGTCGCTTGCGCTCTTCTTCGGCGTTGACCTGGGACAGGTAGGACTCGATTGCCAGACTGCGGTACTTGACCTGGTCGAGGAGGCGCCTCTCGAATGAGGTCAGGCTGCGGTTCCGAGAGGTCGATACGTACGCTGTGAGATGGTGCAGACAGCCCATTTGGGATAGGCGGGATACCTGGTCGGCCAAGGAATGGCTTTCATCCCACATCCAGGCTGGAGCAAAGCACTCCATCTCCGTGAGCAGTAGTTCAGCATACGACTGACTGTCTCGAAGGCACTGAATGAACAGCGCCACTGTTACTGCCCCAGCCTGGTGCTCGATCGGCAAGCGCTGGAGCCTGTGGCAGGCATTCGATGCGAGGACGAGCCAGTTAGGTAGCCTTTCGACTCCGAAACCCGGGTAAGGGGCTCTCAGCGGCTGTATGGCCGTTTCAAAGTCGCGGGCCCTCGTTACCACACTCCGCAGCCAGGGCGAGCGCTCAGCACAACGCCACAGCAGCCCGAACTGCCGCTTGCTGTAGGTCAGATCACGCCCATCTGGAAGTATGAACCAGCCCTCTGAGACGGCGCTCAGAATGCACCTAACAGCCAATGCGAGGTCGGTAGGGACCTTTCGCTTTGCTAGCGAGTTGGCGATCGGCATGCCAGCGCCTAGATCTCTAGCCACTCTCCTGGCGTAGGGCATGGCATCCATGTTCCCAAGGGCTGATACGTCAATCTGCTCGGTGTCCAACGTCACTGAAGCTACTCCTAGGCGCGGTCTGCTGGTGCTCCAATGGTTCTCTTGGACAGTCAGTGGCAGAAGCACTTCAATCGTCGGCGTAGGGCGAGCTGTTTTGGGGCACTCCTAACCCACTATTAGTGTTGGAGGCTCCATTCATGAACCCAAAGACAACCAACCTGGTGCTGCAGCGATCGTGGCAAGCGCTCGTACTGTACCGGCCGACCCTTTTCGGGCTTAGCGCATTCCGTGACGCAGTGTTCAAGGCTCAAGAAGGTGCAGGCATGGTCGAGTGCGTTGAGTTCAGAGAAGCCCTTATCGGCCTGGCCCGACTGATCGGTGTGGCCACGCTTTCCGCAGACTGCATCAGTGGCATAGGACATCAGATGGAAGTACTACAGGCAGCAGCACGCAGGGCTGATGATGGCTTCAATGAATCCCGTAGCCCGGCAGCCATATACATCCCAGGTTTTGGTGAGCGAGCTGGGGCGTTTGCCGAGTCCCTTGTCTCATCGGGATTCCAGCTCCTCAGTCTGGAACCGGGTGCGAGCCCAGCGCTTGAACCCTCACTGGGGGAACGAATTCCAGCTTCAGGGACTGTCCTTGTTGGCGACGGGGTGCTGGAAGATCCGACCGTGTCCAATGCGTTATCGACACTAGCTGCCAAGCATGAGTCTGACATGCTGGTGGTGATCGTTGCGGACAGAGCCTTGAGCTTTGAGCAGCGAGTGCGCGCAACTGAGTTTGGGGCTGTTCGGATTCTCGGGCTGGATACGGAACCTAAGGCGCTCCGCACCCTCATTCGAAGTCGCGCTCGGGACTCGGAGCTCAATGGGTTTCGCGTGCTGCTGCTCGATGACTCGCGCACAGACGCTTACGTCGCTCAGAAGTTCATGCAGGCCGAAGGGTTGCTAGTCGAGCACATTCAAAACCCAGGTGACGTTCTGGAGGCCATTGAGAGGTTCAGGCCGGATGTGGTCGTGACTGACTTCTACATGCCAGGTGTTAACGGCGACCAGGTGGCGAGCGTAATTCGCCAGGATCATGAGGCAACCATGCCTATCGTCTACCTGTCCTCAGAGCGCAATGCAGAAACGCAGCTGCTGGCGCTCTCTAAGGGTGGTGACGCATTTGTGCAGAAGCCTCTCAAACGGGGCGCATTCATAACCGCACTGAAAGCATTGATCTCACGGTCAAAGGCTGCAGAAACCCTGATGCGTCGCGATCCCCTGACTGGGCTTCTGAACCATGCACAATTCCTCACCTCGGCCGCCAGAGCCTGTGCATCACAATCCGAAACGCCCGCTTGTCTGGTGATGTTAGACATCGACCACTTCAAGAGCGTGAACGATACCTTTGGGCACCCCATTGGCGATCGTGTCATTGTCGGCTTGGCAGAGATCCTGGCCGACAACCTTCGAGCCACTGACCTGGTAGGAAGAATTGGTGGGGAAGAGTTCGCTGTGGTGATGCTTGGGGCGGGAGTAAGTGAGGCAAAGGCCGTGATTGATCGCCTTCGGGTAGCTTTCGCTGCTCTCCAGTTTGACGGGAGTGATGCCGGAGGAGGGGAGGTGTGGTTTACCTGTACGTTCAGTGCCGGCGTCGCGCCACTTAGTAAGGTGGTCGGTGACTGTTTGAGGGAGTCGGACGAATGCCTGTATCTGGCCAAGAGCCGTGGGCGTAACCAGGTAGTGGTGAAGGGTTAGCCTAACCGAAATGAAAAGCCCCGCATTAGCGGGGCTTTTTGTTGGCGCCAGGCCTACGCTCGAAACTTGCCTTCAACAACGTTGTTGTCGAGGGGGGCATCGGGCTGAGGTGCCTCGTCAGCCATCTCCACCAGCGCGGAAGGTCGATCGTGGCCGATCTGTGCCAGTACCTGTTCCATCTGCTCATTTGAATCGAACTCTGCGCGTGGGAAGTCGCCTGGTAGGTCGACCCGCGTCATCAGGTGCTTGATGTCAGCATGGGTCAGCCAGGGCCGAGCCCGCATCAGCTTGATCAGATCGAGAATCACGGCTTTGTTGCGCTGTACAGCTTCGACACAGCGCCCCATAACGCTGCGGTGCAGCATCTGTACGCGATTGGCTTTGAGCATGCTTTCGGCGTCGCTGACCGGCCGCATCAGATTCCCTTTGCCCTCGAGCAGCAGATAACGGACGGCGACCTCTTCGAAGTTCTGCATGTCGTCCATTGCTGCTTCGGAGTTGGTGTTGCGGATTACGTGCTCCGCGGCGCTACCGATCAGCAGCATGTGCATCCGCCAGTACAACATTGCTGGCGTCGACAACAGATTCATCTCGGTGAAGATTTTCGCCGTGCGGGCGTTGAGATCCAGGGTCGCGCTGAAAGAGTCCGAGATCAGGCAATCACTGCCGTGATAGGCAATGATCCTCGCGGCCTGGTGGATCATGAGGCGGGTTTCATCCGCCATCGTGATCTGAAATGCGGGACGTTGCTCCACGGTGGGCATGAAGCCCGGCGGCAGTGCCAGCGCAGTGCTGGCAGTACCTATGCTACTGCTGGCCTCTTCAGGCTTCTGGCGGACGCCGGAAGCCCAATACCCACTGCCGAGCAGGGCCATCACAACGACCGAGGTCAGCGTGTAGTAGAGGTTTTCAGTCATCAGCCTCCAGACCGGGGCAGCACCAACGTAAGCAAACAGGCTGATTGCCGCCGTTACCCAAACGTAGGTGAGCCCACGCTGAAAACCATCACCGATGGCGGTGAGGACAGTGCCGGCCTTCGCCGTGTAGATGGCCTGGATCAGTAGGCCGAAGCCAACAACCATCGATGCGACGATAGTGACCAGGGAACCGAATGCAATGAGGTCATGCGGCTTCTCAGTACTGCTATAGCGGGCAAGAACATAAAGCCCAACGACAGCAGCCGACAGAAAGAACGGTGTGACCCAGCCGGGCAGCAGTCGCCCGGCGTCTTTGAGGTTTTGCCAACTGCTCATCGTTGATCTCCTTTACATCTCGGCTGGTGCAGGTTCAGCAGTGGGAGCTGCAGCGGCCGGCTTAGTGGCCGGCTTTTTCGTTGCTGGCTTTACCGCTTCTGCTTTTCCCGCTTCTGGCGTTTCCGCTCCTGGCGTTTCCGCTTTTACCAAGGCCCCTGCAGCAGGCGCTGCTGGTGCTTCGGGTGCAGAAACAGCAGCGGGTTTCACCGGTGCAGGGGCCGGCTCTTGTTGTTGCTCCTCGCGTTGCTCTTGATTCTGGCCAATAGGCGTCGCGGGGGATGCCTCGGCGTTTTTCTGCCGCTGCTTGAGGCGACGGCGTTGGCTCTTAGAGGGCTTTTGACCTTCTTGTGCCGGTTCAGTGGACTGCTTGGAAGCTGCGGACGCTTCGCCGGCTTTCTGTTGTACCGGTTTGGCTGGCAGTTGCTTTGGCGCCTGGTTGGTATTGCGGTCACGCTTCTTGGCGGCTTCTGCGCTGCGGCGGGGGAGGATGTCGACCTCACGCTCAATGCGTGCGAGCGCGTCCTCGAACGTTCCGACTGCTTGCTCATAGGCGCTGCTGGCGTTTCGATACGCTTTGCGCGGTGCCTCGCCTTGCCGTACCGCAAGATCGCGCAAGCGCGTATCGATACGTGCGACGCGCACTGCCAGACCAAACATCGATGCGGAACGTTCACCTTCAATGCGAAGGGTGCGTTCCATGCTGTTATGCACTGGGGGGTTATTGTTTTCGGCCATGGTTGCTCCTAGCGAGGTGCGGGGAATGATTTCAGCCAATTGAACTTGGCCGTGTAGTTGGTGCAGCTGAAGAAAAGCTTTTGTGAGTCGCGGGCGTGCTCGAGATAACTAGCGTTATCCGAGGTGACGAATGCGCCCCAAACGTCTACCCACACAAGCTGAACCAGTTTGTGGGGCAGATAGCAGACCTCGACATAGCGATACTCGGGGGCCCGCAGGTAAACCTTTACGACGTAGATGAGCAGCAGGACTACAAGCACAATCTTGAGTGAGCCTGCGATGGGGCTTTTGTCGCTCGATTCAGATTCAGCCAACGGTCTCCTCCTTTTGAATGCTGATTGAAAAGCCAGTCAACCGCCTTACAAGCTCAAGGCTCTGGCTGACCGGAGTGCCACCATTAACCAGGCCGCCCAGGACTCGGATGGCCTCCTCTTGCTCGTTGACATGAATGCCCAGGCTGCGAGACCAATCCTCCCAGCAGCGTGCGGAGATCGGTGTCAGTGACGTGGCAATAGCGCGGGCCTGGGTGATGGCACGTAGGTTCGGCGGGGTCTGCATCATCGCTGCTTGGCAGTAGCGAGCCAGGTACTCGCCGGCATTCATTCGCGAATCAATGAGGTCAGCAAGTTGTTTGCCGCGGCCCGCTCGGCGCATGGCGTCAGCATCATCCATACCAGCACCGAGGACGATGATGCTCAGGGTTATGCCAATGCTTTCACAGGCGCGAATGGACTGGAGGGCACCTGTATAGCCAGCACCATCCCCATCAACCATGTGGGCTGCTTCGGTTACGCCTTTGCTAAGGAGGTAGGCGGCCTGGGCGTCATTGATGTGCGCTTGTCCAATGGCGTTACCCCAGTGATCCAGGAGCTGCAGAGCCCAAGCGTCCAGGGTGCCCTCAACACAAATAGGGAACCGACCATGCCGACGGTTAAAGAGGTATGGGATGTCTTTGATAAGGCTATTTGAGAACCGGTACTTCTTGACCTTGTCAGTCCCGCTGCCAACAGGAATCCGCCCCCAAATACGCACGTCGCCATCTTCGTGGGGCCAATAACCCACGACACGTCCATCCATGACGTTCCACAAGAAGTCGGGCTTGCTGTCGTCGTAACCGATGTATCCCTTTTCCCGTGCGGTTTCCTTGGATACGCCAAGGCCCTCGAGGAGGGTTAGAACCTCCTTAGCTGTGGTGAACACGCCTAGCCGCATAGCGGCCATGTCATCTGCTGTGTAACCGCGGGCAGCCTGGAACTCGTCCAATAGCTGCTTGTTGGTCTGTGCTAGCTGTTGGGTGACTTTGACGATGGCCTTGCCAGGGCTCATTGAGGGAGCTGAGTTTGCAGCCGGTTCGGAGGAGGGACTTCCGGTGCGTGGTTCACGTTCAGGTGGGGTTACGCCGGCGGCTGCGCAGAGGAGCTTTACAATCTCAGCATTTGTCTTCTGCTGTTTTGCCAGCACATCCCAGAGAGAGGTAGGTGAGCTCTTGCAGCCATCTCTCCGATTGCACTGCACGACACTGTGGCCTTCGTAGTAGTAGGCTCGCCGCTGCCCGCATTGCGGGCAGTTCATCTCATATGCGCCGGTGCCCTTACGGTGACTAGGCCTGAGGTGGTCTAGCAGCCCAGCCTCTACAGCATTGAGCTCTGGATAGACCTTATCTCGGATGAACTCACCGATCCCTTTAGCGCTGCTCATTTGCTGGCTGCCGCGGTCACGCGAGGGCTTAGGCTACTCACGAGGTGGGGACACACACCTTGGTCTAGCGCTATTTCGCCGAGCTTGTCGCGCAGTGTGCGGCGGATCTTCCAGACCTGCTTCGTCGATAGCTCAAGCATTTCGCTGATATCGATCGAGGTGTGTTGCTCCAGGACGGACAGGCGAAGCAATTGGTATTCGCGTGTGGTCAGGAAGCGGCGCAGACGTTCGATGTTCTGGTGTCGGGCCTGAAGCCCTTCATCGCCAAGAACAACACCGTCGGATAGAAACTGAGGGAGAACAGACAGCCCGTCGGTGTAATCGGACGCAGCCAGGGCGTACTCGTGTTCGAGTGCATGTGCTCTCGGGGTCGAACCGATAGTGTCGATGGCAACGACATTACCCCGATGGACATCGGGGATTTCGTCGAAGATCTTGGCCAGTCCGTGGAGCCGAATGTAGCTCAGGGCATAACCAATCAGGGCCGTGCCACGCCCGGCGGCCGGTTGATCCGCATAGTTGCGGATGGCGGCCTTGGTTGTGTCGTGTAGGTCCGAATAAAGGACGGATAGAATTTCATCGTCTGCTAGACGACTACGAATCTTCTTCCGAACTTCGGCTATCCACTGGGGGCGTGATTCTTCGTGGCAAACAAAAGCCCAGGGATCAAGCCGTAGAAACTGCTGGCACGACAAACCGGCCAGCCAGTCATTCCGCTTGCTCATGAGGCTCATAGCCTCCCTCCTCCGGCAAACGCCGGCTCCTAAGCGCAAGGGCACTAAGTGCTCTCGCTTTCTCGGCCACCACGACAGCGACCGACCCCTCTCTACGTGTTTTCAGTGAGCAGTGCTCAACTGGTCTCCAGTGCTGCCCCGCAGGTCCAGCACCGGTAGTGCGGGCGATTCTATTTGTGGTTCCTGTGACAGGCAACCCAAAAAACCGCACGGAAATCCGCGATTCCAGGGGGGGAGGGGGATGAAACTGAGACACAAGGGACTTGACTGTGTGCAATGGCGCTCAGTCAAAAAACAGCCGAAAGCCGCAGGCCGCAAGGAATTTGACGCCTAAAATCCGACGCTAGTGGCACGATAGTGGCCACTGCGATGTGGTGATGGCGTTCTAATACCGCCTGTCGGGAGGTGGTCGATTTTTTTTCGGCCGTTATGGTGGGGGACTGAAGTGGAGGAGTTACCTGTGTTCAGTCAATACCAACAGATCATGAGAGCCCTGCGTGCGTCTACCGAAACAACTCATGGCCGCATCCGCTGCTGGGTCCTACATCGGGAGTCGGGTGAGTCCTCCATAACCGCCCTTTCGATGGTGGGCTCGCAGGTAGAGGCAACTGTCATCTGGCGTGGTGCTGTTGCTCCGGCGGAAGCCGACTTCGTCGTGGATTATTTCAACGCACAATCGGGCGCAGGTACGGCGTTGGTCGAGGCTATGAAGAACAAGTACACGAGCCACGCTGGACCGGCCTTCCTACGCAAGGTTGATCCGCATGCTGTGTCGGCTGCCATCCACTAATGGCCGCGTTCCTTCCTCTTATATATAGGTGGCGCTTGCCTGGTTGGTAACACGGCAGATGGTTGCAAGCAGGAAGTGCCAATCATGTGGGCGCCCGGCCTCGTGTCCCCATACCGTTCCTTTTACTGGCGCCGCTGATGGCTGCCCCTTCCAGTGGCCGGCGGTTGTCGCCCAAGGCTACTCCAGTTGACCTGCTCGCTATTCCAGTCAGCTCTACAGGCTTCGGTGCGTGATCCAGCACAAGGGTGCATCTCTTCAGAAGGAGGGTTCCTCACGTCTGCCGGTGCAGACGAAGCTCCAATCGCCAGCGCAGTTCTATGTCGCATGCAGAGCTTCACGCGGTATCTGATGAAGTTGGCTGCATCGTAGGCCGGCCACTAATACCGTGTGTGAGGGTACGGCTGAACCTAAACAGAGCCTGGCCATCGCTAGTTGGCCGTACGGCTGCAGGCAACAGGATTTCTGGTAGCTGTGCTTTGCAGAGCGTCAGCAAGTGCTGGCATCTACAAACTGGTGCAATGCTTCCTGGCCACATTCATGGGGCGCTGCAAAGCAGGAGAGACAAGAGGCGATAGTCTGCCGACTGATCCCTCGGACCCTTCACCGTTGGTTGCAAGATCGGTGCGCGTGGCCTTGGCGCCTGATCCCTGGCACGCAGTCGGTTAGTTAGTCCCTAGATATCCTTCACTCACCTACTGCGTGCGGCATGCTGCTCGGGTTAGGCCCCGCCACGCCAAGGCGCTGTGGTTGGAAGTGAATGCGGAGTATCTGGCGTGGCGGTGCCCGGGCCTTCATTCAATCCGGCAGCAGAACCACCGCAATACCTTCATTCGAGCAAACGTCACATACCACTCTGTGCAATGGCATCTCGCCTGAACTGGCCGGGAGGATGATGGCCATAGGGCGCTGCTGTGAGAGTTGCCTTAGTAGGTCGCTGATTCTGAGGGTGCGTGTTTCACCGCTGAGCAACAGGGGCGTTGTTGAGCGTCCGAGAACCTGCCGGTCAGGAGCGTTAGCAAGACTGATCTCATCGAGCAGGTTGTCGCGCACGTGGCAATAGCTGCCGGCCGAGGATTGGCCGAGCCGGTGTCTGTCGAGAGTCGACCTGAACCAAAACGGCCTTCCGCTAGGGCTTCGACCATCTGCAGGGAGCTCCCCTCGTTCATGGAGTCGGCGAAGAGTTGATCTGTGCGCTCCTATATAGCGTGCCGCTTTAGTCGTCCCCAATTTTTCCACTTTTGTCCGTTCTCCTTGGCTGAGCGCGCTGTTTGGCGGCTCCTAGGTTTTGCATCTTTGGGTGCGTAAAAGAAGATGACGCCGAAAAGGAAGGAGGCGACTTAATCCTAGATGCATCGCATGATTACATTAGACGGTGATTTACATCGAAATGTGCGTAGGGGCGTACGCCAATGGCCATTGCTGAATAACGTAGCCCTGTGTGGATTTTGGGTGCTGAATGGGCGCTATTGCAACCGAAAAAGGGTGCACGTATTGGTGCCGAATTTAGTTACGCGATTTTGGGGTGCGCTCACGCTCCGGCTCAGGATAAATAGCGATAACAGGTGATACAGAAGTGTTGCCGCAAGGTGCGAAGGGATGCCGGTGCTTCCTGCGGATGCAAAGTCTGGCCTGCTTGATAGCGATTGTTCGAGGTGGCCAGAGGGAGTTCAACGATTGCATAAGCTCATATGACGGTGGCACGAGATATCTAGCTCCATCTAGCGATGCTGGCATATCGAAAGCACCCAAACAGCCCGCAAACACCTCTTTGGAGTTGGAAAGGATCTAAATGCGGTCAAACGTCAGAAACAAGGAGCTCCTCGAGAGCTTCACACGAAAGCTCGAGGTCGCAAGGGCGAGGCGTGGATCTGTCCTTGATGAGTTGGTCGCCAGAATGACTTTCGTCGAGAGCGAGTTATCTGACCTTGCAGCTCGGATGCAGGAGCGAATCGATCACTCATCTCGGGACTCATCAAAGTCGACCTGGTTTGTTCAATGGACATGGCGTGCCCATCGGAACCCGATGAAGATCATGCCTATTGAGGTCTACCTGGTTACTGATGGCCGTGGAAGTGACGGGGCAAAGCAGAGCAGGCGCTCATTGCGTATTCGTGATGAGCGGGTAGCCCGTCTTGAGAAGTACCTCGGTCATCGAAGTGCCAAGGCGTTCTCCAAGGACATGGACCGATTTCTAATCCTGGCGAATACCGTGGTTGTCTGGGTCAACGCATTGGCGGCCCACGAAGCGCATTTGCTCAATGATGCCCAGTGGTCGTATGGGCTCACGAAGTGGATCGGTCACGTTGGTGGTATTTGCGAAAGGGCAGCCCTGACCCTAGCGGGAACCATCGAGCAGTTCCTAGAACTGGATGCGGAATTAGATGACCTGGTTTTCGAGTTCAACGCAGCTCTGCAGCCGGTAAGATTCCACTCCATCATCTGCAGGAGAGATTGCCCGTCTTTAGACGTGCTCGCTCCAGCAGAGCCGAAGTTCAGAGTAGTGGTGTCCTTGAACCGGAAAACGGGCAGGCGAAGCAGCCGTGATGTGCAGCTGTATAAGGCTGATCTCGCAGTTGAACGTCTTGCTGCTGCGCTGAGGCGGGATTTAGGTAGGGAGCCTTCGGCGGATGAAATTGTCGAGGCACGATCTGCTCAGCGATCACGAACGCCCAGCCCGCGGCTCACGGCAGAACTGATTCAGCATTGTTGGCTTGGGAAACATTCGTCTGGGTTGCTAAGCCGGCAGAAAAAAATGGTAGCGGTCATGGAGAGGTGGAGCCTGCTGAGGTCCACGATCCAGTCGCTGCTGTAGTCAACGTAGAGGGAGTGAATGATGTCGGAAACTATCGAGCAGCTGCTCGCTATCGACCTTGGTAACGGCTACACGAGTTATATGTCCGGTACTGGGGAAAAAGTAGGGGGATATGCCTCACTGGTCACGGAGTCCAGATCGAGCCAAGGACTTGGGAACGGCTTCAGCCGCGAGACGTTCAAGACGAAAAGTGGCTCCTACTACGTTGGCGACGACTGCCGCGAGGATGGTGCTGTAACTCGAAGCACGGACTCTTCCTTCTATTCCTCTGACACCATTCGCGTTCTCATGCTTCGCGCGCTTAAAGAGTTCGGCCACAAGCAGCCGATCATCGTGACCGGACTACCGACTGAGTTTTTCCATACCCATCGCGACGACTTCGCTAAAGACATCAAGCGTTGGGCTCTTGAAGAGGGGTACCAGCCGGCGAAGGTACAGATCCTGCCCCAGTTCGTAGGTCCGTGGTTCGATCCGGAACTGAAGGACATCTCTGGGAAGCCATTCGACCCATCGTCGGTGATGCGAGGTAAGTGGGGCATCATCGACATTGGTCATGGAACCGTTGACGCCGGGCAATTCCTCAACGGAAACGTTTCCACTCACCAGGATCACCGTTACGGCGAGTCATCTGGGGTATCCAACATCCATAAGCAGCTCTTCACTGCTCTGCGTGACCCCGAGGCACTGAACAAGACATTGCCGGTGAAGCATCGTTTACCCAATGGTTTTGCGATGGAGAAGCAAACGACCGAGTACACAATGGACATTTGGCTGCGTCAGGGATACATCCCCTGGCGTGGCGAGCAGCTGCCGATCGAGCAAATCAGTTTGCCTGCCCGTCAGGCCTATGCCGACGACGTCATCCCGCGTGTGGTCGACAAGCTCTGGGGTACCACCGATTTCCTGACTGGAATGATCTTCGCCGGCGGCGGAGCAACGGTGTTGGGTAACGAGCTGTTGAAGAAGCATGTGAAGTGCCCAATCTACGCTGCAGAAGATCCGGGCAACTCGATCGTGCGCGGGCTGCGTCGTTTCTACATCACCCAAAACTTCAAAGAGCATGCTGTTTTGAGGATTAACCGTGGCTAAGGCTAAGGACGGCGTTGTTCATATCCAGGCTGTGCTGGTGTCCGGGTACCATGACGCACTTCTGACCCTGCTGGGCGGTGACAATCGCCGAATGGCCAATAGCTTGGCGTTGACCATCTCTGAAGCCTGCATCGACATATGGCCCATGGAGATCAGCGACTATGATCAGCCCGGCCCGGGCGAGCAGCAGCAGGTGAAGATTGCTCTAAACAGAGACCGTTACCCCAGGCTCTATGCAATCTACAACCGGCTGGGTGCCGGTGCCAAAGGTCAGACGCTAGTCAACCTTCTAAACCGGCATCAGTTCATGAAGGAAGCAGACCCTGCTGCGGCAAACGCTGCGCTGAACAAGCTGCATAACTCGTGGCTCGATTCGCCAGCAGTCGCCAAACAAGAAGAGGTGGAGGAGAAGGTGATTTCTGGCCCGTCACCTCGGGTTGAGCGGGAGCCAGACAATGTAGCGATATCGGAATCGATGGCGGACAAGCAGGTCGAAGCCGCAAGTGTCATACACGATCCGCTCTCCAACGTCGGGCCTTTGAGCTTCGACTAGGCGATCCAGAAGTCGATCGGAAGCCCTTCGCTACCGCGGAGGGTCCCGATTCTGACGCTCCCCTCCCAGTGCTCAAAAGCACTGAGGCACTTAGAAAGGCTCTTTGCAGTCGCGATTTCTACCTGGACCGGCGGCATCACAGTTGAAGCATCCGGATGGGATAGAGCACCAGTGCTTGGCACGAAGTTGAAGAAGTAGACTCCGTCCGGAAGCCGCTCGAGATGCGCGAGCAAATCCACAGCCACGTGAGCGAACTTATCGTAGGTCATGCCTGCTCAGCCGCAACCCAGAACAGGCCTCGCATCACGTACATCCGTACGTTCCGGCGCCGTACACCAAACCAGTTCAGGGCATAGACTGCAAAGCCAGGATTATCAGCCTCGATCGGAGGAATCACACCGGAATGGTCAGCAACATAAATAGCTTCAACCTTGGAGCCGGTTCCAGTCATTTCCAGGTTCAGCTCAAACTCGGCTGCAACTCCATCAGCCATGTTGAGCCCGAAATGCCCGATAACGGTCACAAGGTCGGAGACCTGTAATTGAAGTGTCGAACCCGGCAGCAAGGAACGTGCTCGTTGTGCCAGAAACACGTTATCGGCTGCAGGCCAGTCAGAAAGCAGATGGTTGACCTCAAACGCATCATCTTCCTGGAGGTAGCCACAGTCCACGCTGAACGGGCGGTTCATCTGTAGATCCTTAAGCTGAAAAATCATTGCGGCTCTCTCGAATGCTGGGCTACTGGTTTTGCCCAACCTGGGCAGAGCGAACAACGGCCTTGCGGTAGACCTTGGAATTGGAAATCCAGCCGGCCGAGATCTCCTCGAGCGGTGGTGCTGTCAGAGAACCGCCTGCAGCTTCATGAATCGTCGAGACGAAACGTTCTGCATGCGGAATTTGATGAACCCCAACTTCACGAAGCATCGCCAGTAGCCCTTGTTCATCTTGACCGCTCAAAGTCGGCAGTAGATCAAGGGCTTGCTCGACCACCTCGTCATCCTCATGCCGCATTGCTCTTGGGACGAACGGGTAGTTAATCCTTGGAATCTCAACGCCAGGATAGGCATCAAGAATTTCACCCGAGGCTTCTGCCACAAATCTGATGCGAGATACTAACGACTCAACAGTGATCGTCCATGGGTTAGGGTTCAGTAGTTCAGATGATGTCGAGACTAGGTCAACTGAGTAGGGCAGCAGTGCTTCAGGGTTACCCTCAGCACTGCACCGCACCAGATTCCCAAAGCAGTCCAAAAGGTACGCCGGCTTCGGCTTGGTTCCATGGACGAAAACCAGGTCACCAATCATCACTCGGAAATCCTGTTCAGGGATTTCACCAAGCGCTTAACACCCTTCTCGATGTAGTACTCGCCGTAGTAAGCGTACGTGGTGGGCTGCGAGAGCAAGCGCTCTTTGTTGACGATAGGGTCATCTACGCCAATTTCCTCAACCATGCCAGCGATAACTCGACCAGCACTCGCTGTGTTACCAGTCTGAGGCAGCCAGGCGCGCACCACTTCTCCATCAGCATTCACCAAGAACACCATGGTCGGCCACCAGTCGTAGAACTCGGAGGATTCGTCGCCATCACCACCTTTCTTGGTGAAAAGCTCCTTGTGCCATTCTCCAATTTTACTTTCGTTGAAGTTGAAAAACGGAGAGACCCATTCCTTGAAGGCAAGACTATCCCCGCCTGAGTAACGCGATACTGGCGATACGAAATAGTTGTTTACGCAACGATTGAATGCGAACTCGCAACCGCCACTCGACCACGAATAGAACATCCCGCTAGAGCCCCAGGAACCTGAGATAGAGGTAGGGACCATGTCGTAGCCCAGATAGTTGATCTCTACTGGAACTCCGTTGGATCGAACGAATTCGTTGATCACGTTAAGAAAGCGACCATCTGCTTCAGCTCGATCCTTCGCACTTTCAGCTTTCTTCCACGACGAATCCCAGTTCTTGGCATCGCCAGGCCTCTTGGTAGCCGAGTAGACGTTTGCAGCTACCCAGAGAGACCAGCCGTTGGGTTTCCACGTTGCGTCACTGAAGCCCCACACAGTACGCGGGCTAGTGTTCGGGACTGGGTTTGGATGCGAGGCAAGACGATGTAGCGAGCCTGGCAGTTTGAACGGCAGGCCTGACTCAACCTCGCCGAGCGGTTTAGGAAGTTCGACGGACTCACCTCCACAGCCAGAAGTGAGCAGGGCGACCAGAAGAGGTGCGATCAGTCGGGATTTCATTAGGATTCTCCTTGTAGGGCGTGATCTCTCTATAACGCCCGCCTAAAGCATTTCAACAAGATTTGAGTGCGAAAGCCAAAAGATCACTAGAAAAAGAAAGCCCACGATCGGTGGGCTTCCTGAGCGAGCATGTGGACGAAAGGTTACTCTGGCCGGGAGAGGGGGCTTTTCGTCATCCCCGTCGGAGCGGGGTTCTTTAAGAATCCTGGGCTAGGTGTCTTGATTGGTGCCTCGCCCGAGTCCTTTCCGTTACTCATGCGGCTTATGATTGGTGCTGATTGTGCCCCATTCTGAGAGCGACCGCCGTTCGTTGTTCGCCCACCACCGGATAGCATCTGTTGTTGTGCCATCTTAGTAGCAGCACCAGTAGGTCCTCCGTTTCCGGTAGGCGCGCCAGCGCCTGCACTTGCCCGGGCGGCAAACGCGCCGCGGCCAAACGAAGCGAGTTTAAGAACAGTTCCTACGACAGCAGCACCTGTCGCAGCAAGCCCCAGAGCGCCACCACCAGGGTTAAAGTTGCTCATACCTTTAACATCATCCCAGATGAGCATTTTTGCAAAAATGACTTCAATCGCACAGATTGCAATGAAGACAACATACTGAGCTGTACCAGCTGAGATAAGTAGTGTGTTGTTTCTGGCGAAGTTGCCCGCATTGTACCCTTCAATTAATTCGCCATTTACAGAGAGCAGCGTTGCTGCCATCGACAAACAGGCGTCATTTGTAAAAGGAACAAGAAACGCGAAAGCCATTAGCTTTATAAACGAAACAAGTATCTTGGGGCTGATGAATACAGCCATGACGCAAACGAGCGGGAACATAACAACGAGTAGCCCAACCAGCATTGCGCACCCATTAATCGACATGGGTATGGCGTACTTAAGCATCCATTCTCTGAAAGTTGATCCTATGTCTGCAAAAGTCGTATAACTTGCATCTTTCAGCATGTCGCCGAGTCTCATTCCTCCATCATGATCAAGCAAATTTACTGCACCATACCCTGCCAAGGTATGAAGTGGGGTGTCAGCGGTTCGATCCTGTGCACGAATTTGATTCTCGATATCCGTGTACATCATCATAGTCGCGTCCCTACCATCTCGGCCAAGGGCTGTAGCCTGACCAATTCTGGTATTGTCACTTATAGCAGCTTGCCAAGCCCTCTGCCCTTGATCCAGCATCCGGTATAGTTCATAGCAATTCTTCGGATATGCAGCAGCCGGGTCCATATATGCATTTGATTCGGATTCATCAGTGTACGCAGAGTTACGATAATTCATGCCCTCAACGTCTGACGAATCATAATAAACTTCGCTTGTACCGATGTCCTTTTGAAATAACTCTTGCTCCCAGTATTCCTTTGTAGGGATTTTGTAGCCTGTGAATGGAACTGTGGCTCCATCGAAGGGGTTTTGCTCTTCAGGTATTGCTTGTAAGAGCGCTACGCCTGATTCAACGCCTTCTCGAATCTTGTCACCGCCATCGCGGTTAAACCAGGCAGTAGAATTCACAAGCTTGTTCATGTTTGGATCTTTGCCAGTGGCCTTTTCGAGGAGGCTATTGGCATTGTCCCATTGGACTTCGGCCTGACCGATACCTGCGGACCCATAAAAGCCTATATATCGTCCTGCGGCCCGAGCTTCTGGGTTCTTGCCAGCTATAGACTCATAGGCCGGTTGGCAGAGATTGATATAGTCTTTGTACATATCGGCCATAGGGCTATCTACAAAGCGCTTCAGAGTCTCTTCGTCGGTAATATGGTACGCGTTATCAAAGGCGATTTGGAAAGCCTCTTCGTCTTTGACCGAGTCTAGTCCTTCTTTGAATAGTTGATATATGTTGCCAACTATCTGAACGGACCAGCCAGCGCCATTCGCAAGCTGAACATCATCATATGCGCCAGGTATCGTGAATACGTCATCGGATAGAAGTATTCCGCTTAGAGTTAAGACACCAAGTGCACCGGCAGCCGTACGCATTTTATCAACGGGTGCCTTGGTCATTAGGACTAAAACCCAGGCTGCGCCGCCAAGCAATACAATGTTCAGAGCTGTAACCGCGAACGCGGCATGGTAAGCCTGAAACATGTTGATGTAATGGCCCGCCAGTTCACCAAAATGCTGATTAACCAGCTTTAGGAAATCGTACGAAGCAATGTCAGTTGTTACATCAACTGTCGAGTCAGTAGTCGCCATCAACGAATGCTCCGGTAAGTCGCCTGCAACAGGTCGTTGCGCTCACGGTCCGCATTGATTCTGGCTTTCATGATTTCCAGTTCTTTGCGGAGAGCTTCAGCGGACAAGTGGTAACGTTTCACAACATCACTGCTGATAAGTTCAGATTCCGCTTGATTTGAAAGACCTGTCAGCACTCCAAGCTCAAGCTTCGCTACCAAAGTTTCAAGTTCTTTCAGAGTGGCCAAGGATGCGAGATTGCGCTGTGTGTTTTCGAACACTGCGGGGTTGGTAGAGGCCAGTGTTCTCATGAACTTGAATTCAGTGTCGGTGATAACAATGTCCGCACGGTTAACCAGTTGTTTGTAGGCGTCGCTATCTTGATAGTTTGACGCACTGGATACATATACACCTTTATAGAGGTCAACGTATTCCTGAGTCAGCTTCTTAGCCACAACCTCGATGGTCTCAGTCCGCGGAGTCACGGTTGTTGCGCCTTCCTCAGTGCTATACGAAGGAAGGAGGCCGCCATAGTCCTTGATGTCGTCACAGCTCATTTCAGACGCAGCGAGCAGAAGAGCGGTAGTTCCTTCAGTTGATACACCCGAGCAGTGTTTTGTTGGAGTTAGGGCATTCGAGTTACCAGTAGATCCGTTCTCGTTCCCGGTACCGCCAGATCCGCTCGCAGATCCTTTGACCCCAACGAGCCCACCGGTGGCATTCGAAACGGTACCCATAAGAGCGCCAGCGCGAGATGTTGCCTTATCCTTCATCTCTTGTGCGCCCTTGATCAAGGACCCGGTTAAGCCTTCGCCGGCCATACACTCGGTACTCTTGTAGCCAGCTTCTGTCGTGCAGTCTGCTTCGGCCAATACCTGTTTCTTTTCCTCGTAGGACTTGTCTGCGAGTTGGCGCACACCGCTACAGGTCATGTTCGAGAGATCGAGGCCAAACTGCCCAACCATGTTGAGTTCATCGATGACGGACTTGACGGTGGGTTGGCTGTAGGCCAGGTACATGATCGCAAGGGCCGGGGCATCGCTGATGAACTGCTCAACCATTGCCCCGTACTGGGAGATCTGACCATCCAGCACTGTTCCCAAGTTCAAGCCGTTACAGCCCACCCCGACTTCTGTGGCACCGTACGCTTGCACCATGTTCTGTTGGTTGTCCTGGAACGGAGCGAAGGTATCGAATCCTTTTGGGTTGAAGCCGGCACCAGTGGAGGTTACTGCCTTGCCGTCGATCTTTACGCCGAACAGGTCGGTTGCGTCCGCCATACGGCGAGTCCAGGGCGTATCTTCCGACGAGGTATCGGCTAAGACGGGGAGGGCACACACCAGCGATGCGATAACCAGTGGCCAACGAAGAAAACCAGTTTTTGCGAATGTCATCGTTATTGCCCTGCCTTGGCCGATTGGATGTAAGTCATTGCTTGGAGGCGGTCTTCTAGCTGAAGCAAGGTTTTGTAGCCAGTAAGCTTCTGCCGGCGTGAAGCGGACATGTTGTCTACCCAAGTAACCGGCCAGGCGACGATTCCTTGGTTTTGAGCCAAATACTGGCGTTCTTCCGGTTTCACGACACGACCAGTCAGGCCCCGCTCAGTGATATTTCGCCGAAACGCCGCTTTATCCTGGTCAAGTTGGAATACCTTGATTTTGAGTTTTGGATAACGACGTTGAACCTGAGAAAGGATCTCCAGCTGACGCTCACAAACTGAACAGGTCGACTCCACGAATACGGACACACTCAAAGCGTCAGTGTTGATGTTCTTGATAGCGGTGTTTTGGCTTTGTGCATAGTCCAGGCCCTTCATGTTCTGAAGTTCACCAGCCTGCCATTTAGCCATTTTGTAAAGTTCTGCAGACTTGTGGTATTCACCCCAGGTTTTGTCGTAGTAGGAGAGCAGGGCTTTTGCGGCCTCGGGACTTTGCTCAAGTTGCAGGCGAATTACGGCACTTGGCGTACCAGGAACAAAGTTGAACTCAATACCTTCTTTATTGGTAAACCGCATGGGTGCATTAGGGTTTTTCTTTGCGTTGCGGTTCATGGTTGTGCAGTTCTGCAGCCACTTCATATTCTGGCAGTCCAGAATGTTCGGCAGCTTATCCAGCTCGGCATTTTCCTGATCTTCTTTATAGCGATCGACTTTTACCAGTGCGCTCGCTACCGCAGATGCAAGTAGATCGTTTGGGTCAGTTACCGTTGAGAATACAGTCGGTGCGTTGAACACCAGTCCCCCAGTAACGAAAGCCAGTGCTACCTTCAGCGTATTGTTCATCCGTATCGCTACCTTAGGACTGATGAAATTTGAGAGATGACATCCTGAGCACTAGCAAGCAACTTTGGCTTACCGTTCTCAGGAATGAATACGATTGCCGGCATATTTCTAACGCCGTACTTAGCGGCTTCTTGCCCATTCATATCAGGGCGAAACCCGGTAATTGGCATGCTGCCGAGTTCTGGCGTGAAAACCTTCCTTGGGTCCCACCCCGACTGGTCAATAACAACAAAGAACTGGAAGTCCACCTTGTCGCCAAATCTGGCTTGAACCTGTTGTGCAGCTGCCACCACACTTTTCATCGACGGGGCGTTTTCGTTGATAAACGCCTTAATAGTGACCTGAGGTGTAGCTGTTGGTAGGTCGCCAACGAAGCGGCCGATTTTGGCCTTTGCCTCTGCATAGGCTTGTTTTGCCGCTGCCAGTTCTTGCGGCAGTGGTGTTCCACTCGAGCCTGCTATCGATGGCGGCTTACCAGCCTGATCCAACATCTTTTCGACCTGGGCGAGCATTGCCTGGCTACCACGGTGTCCACGCTCTGATGCTGCAGCGAAGAACTTCTTGGCCCTTTCGAGGTGATCAGGGTATTCAGGTGACTTGGCCATCATCATGCCGAGGTGGTACATCGCGATGACGTTGCCAGCCTTTGCCTCTGGGAAAAGGACCTTCCAGGCACTGGTTTTGTCACCCTTCAACATCAACATCAGGCCTTCGCCAACACGCTGGTCCTGGGTGGTTTGCCCATTGGCTGAGTGAGCCATGGGCATTGCCAGCGATAGGCTAGCGACTAGCAGCCAGTGATATGCGCGCATTGCGCTTCTCCTGCTCGTACTTGGGCATGAAATGGCTCATGTAAACTTTCTGAATCGCTGGTCTTCGGTCGTGGTAGAAACCAACAGCAGCCAGGTCAGAACCGTGTTTCCGTTTGAGCTTGGCGAGATATGAGGCTGCGTAGTTGAGGTTGAAGGCCGGGTCCAACCACCGTTGAACCGAGGCTAGTCCGGTGTCGTGCGATCGGTAGTTGATTTGTGCGATCCCGAGATCTGTGTTGTTCATCCTCAGCTTCCGCACACGAATCTCCCCACGCAGGATCTCTTTCGAGTCATCTGTACGCAGGGACAGTCCGAACGATCGAGCCATCTTGCTCGCATAGGCTTGCGCGGCCGGCTGCGAGCGGAAGAAGCGTCGAGCCCCTTTCCCTGTGAGGGGGCGGTGTTTAACCATCCAGGGTGCCTGGGTGAGCCCCCAAAGCGCCTGAACCGTTGAGTTCTTATCGTTGAAGCGGAAAGGCTCGCCGTCTGCGTTGAAGATCCATGGATACTTCCTGGACTCATGCTGTGCGATTGCGCGTAGCACGATCTTATCTACGCCATGCCGTGCAGCCGCGGCATCGATCATCGGATCGAAATTCGATGCTTCTGCATGTGCAGACAGCGCCAGCAATAGCGCTATTCCTAGTCGCTTCATTGCATGGCGTCTTCGATTGTTGAGTAGTTGTGCGCTTGAAGCCATGCGATGGCCTTGGCGCGGCCTGGGAAGCACTTATCGAACCGTCTGAACAGTTGGGGATGGGGGTCTTCCGCGCAGGTGCCGAGGTGGATGTGCAGGAACTCGTGGTGGATTACGTAGCGGAGAACCGACTTAGGCGCACTTTGACCCAGTGAGGAACTGAGGTTCTGATGGATCAGGATGACTGCCTTGCCGTCACGCATTTCGGTGCTGCCGGCGGCCACGTACAGGGTATCGGTGCTGACTCGATTTATCTGTTTGGCAACCTGATCCCAGTCCGGTGCACGAAGTTTCTGCAGTGTTTTCACGTAGAGCTTCGAAGCTTCAACGTGGCGAATATCGACGAAGGGCTTCAGCATGTCTCTGGCCGAGCTGTAGTCACCAGAGTGAAAAGCCCGTATCGCGCTCTCCAGATCCTGGAGTTGCGTAGGGTTTAGCGAACCCAGATTGGGCTTGGGCTCAGATGCTTCGCTCGCGCTTGGAATGCCCCACAGCACGTCAATGGGGCATTCTGTTCTGAAGTAGTTCCTGGAAACTTCGGCGGCGAGGCGCGCAAGCACTGCCTCATCGGCAGTGCTTACGGTTTCATGGATGTTAAATCGACGGGCACCCATTCGGTTGGCTCCAGAACTTATGAACGACTTCACCAGCCGTGTTCTGCAGGTCGATACGATCTCCGGTGATGGCTACACGGTATCCAGCGATGTAGTCCCCTTGCCCAACCATCGTGTCTTCGCGGTTTGTATCCACAACGAAGGCATGAGCTACACAGGTACTGCAGTTCCTAGCTGGAGGTGCAACGGCTTTCACACAGATCTTCGGCCTGGGCCCTACCTTTGGTTTCGCTTGGGTAGTGGCATAGGAGCGAGGCTTTGCTGGGGCTTGTGCGGGTGATTTAGATGGCTGGCTCGGGGCTTTGCTCTTTGCATCGAGAGCCTTCGTCAGGTCTTCAATCTTCCGCTCTTGTAGCGCCAGCTTTGCTTTCAACTCCGACATCTCCACAGATGTCTCAGCTTGCAGAATCGGCTGCTGACCACTATCCGGATTCTGTTTGGGCTCGCCAGCCAAAATGGTGTCACCTTTTCCCGGCGCTGCAGTTCCGTCTGTTTGGCCAAGCTGCGCTTCCGGCGGCGCCTTGCTTGGAGACGTCTGAGGTGCGGGCATACCTGGTTCCACCGGAAGATCTCCAAACGGCGAACCTGTTGCGCCGATGGTATTTGGAGTAGCCGACTCGGTCAGAGACTGTGCGCCTGCTGGCTCAACTGGAAAGCCGAAGGGGCTTTCCTCTGCAGGTGGAGCTGGTAGTTGAGCGTTCTCGGATTTCGGGACATTCAACGGGCCAGCCAGGCCCAGATCTTCCAACGAAGCACCAATGGGGTTGATGTTCACTCCACCGTTACCAAAGCTGGCACCAGGATCTCCAGACGGCATTGCGAAGTCTTCATCTGCAGGAATAGGCAGGCCCGACTCAGGTTGCTCGGCGACAGGGGATTCCTGTACTGGCGGTGCTTGTTCAGGACCTTTGGGGCTAGGTTTGAAAATGAGCGCGATGACAACCACTACGCCCAAGAGGATGAGACCGTGCTTGCGGGTGAGCGCTGGCTTGTTCTGGCTCTTGGCAGTGGTTGGTTCCTCCTGTGCTTCAACGAGTAACGGCTCGTCGTCGGTGTGAGCGCTCTGGCGATCGCTATGATGCGTGGAGGGGTCTGCCTCTTCCTGGTTCTGAGCTTCGCTGAGAGGTGGGTCACTGTCAGGAGTGCGAGATGCTTTAACCCCAGACAGGCCACGCGCGCCCTGCTCCAGCTTCTGCATGAAATCGCGCAGAGGGCCGGTTTTTTTCACTTCACTCGGGTTGGTTTGATCTTCGTTGCTCATCTCTTACTGTCCTAGTTCCGGAAGGAAGGTTGGGGCTTCTTCGGTCCAACGGCCGGGGGCGATCTGTACGCACTCTTCGTGGGACGGCTGGAGCATTCCGTTGACGACCCTGGCGGGTATACGCACGCCACATTCCATATGCGGTGCATCCCAGGTAAATCGATCGCGGGCGCGCATCTTGCCCTTCATGTCTACGAGTACCTGCTGAACGCCTTCCTGGTAGGCGATGCGCTCGAGCTCTGTTTTGGGCGCGTAGATTTCCTTTGTCGGGCGAGCGTTCTGCTCGTCCAGAATTGTTTCCCGGGGCTCGTACTTCGATGAGCAACCGGCAGTGGCCGCCAAAAGGGCGGCCATGACGAAAGCGTTAAACGACTTGGCCATAGCGGGCTCCGAAAGGGTGGGTTTTGGATAGCTCAACGACGGCTTGCTGCCTTGCCGCTGATTCCTCGATCCGATCGCGCTCAACGATCTCTGTGGTTTTGAGTTCGCGCATGCGGTAGTCGTCGGGGTGCGAGCTGGCGATCCACAAGGTCATGGGCGTCGCGAAGAGGCGGAATACACCGCTGTAGTACTGACCCTGCTTCGTACGCATCCGATAGAACACTTCGGAGTACATCGGGGGCAGCGATGCGAGCGAACGCCAGAGGTCAATCTCAACTGGCTTGAAGCTCAGTACCTTTCCAGCAATCTCGTAGTCAGATTCGCTGCAGGCCAGGAAGAAGTAGTGAGATGTGTTTTCCAGAATGCCGTCTTCAGCGTCACCACCACTGCTGGACTCAGCACTGATGAGATTGGCAAAGTCCTTAACGGTCTGGCTGATTAGCAGGCAGCCGGCCCCATAGCGGCGGAGTTCGCGGTAGAAGCTTGAGAGGGCGCTTGCTGCGTTAGGGTCGGACAGCGTTGACCAGGCCTCGTCGACAGCGATGATTTTCTTCCTGTCGCGCGAAAGCTTGAACTTGCAATACAGGTCAATCTGGCGGAACAGCGCCAGAGTGACGACGCCCAGTGCAGGGGACTTCGCCATGCGCTGTGTTTCCAGCACAGTGAAATCGTTATCCCAGTCAACCTGCAGATAGCCATCGAAGAGTGCTGCGAAAGGACCGTGCCCGTAGTACAGGCGCAGGTGGTCGACCAAGACCTGACCTTTCAATTCGGTCATGTCTGTGGCTTGGAGAACCGGGATGAAATCGCTGAATCTCGGCTCATCGTTCGGCCGGGTTTCTAGCCAATCGTTGTAGAAAGTGGTCAGTGCTTCATAGAGCAGTGAGACGGTCACCTTCGGCAGTGTCGATGTGCCGCTGTTAGTGCCGTCACCAGCCTCCATCATCATGATCAGCATGCGAGCGATGAACAGCTTGTCGTCAAGCGATAGCGGCTCGAATGCCCCCTTGCTGTTTCGCTGCAGCGCAAATGGGTTTACGCAGATGGGGTGAATGATCCGTTTCGAGGTCGGCTCTTCGAACGGCTCGGTCGCGAGACGTACGTAGTTCCCTGCGAGCACCAGGCAGAGGCTTTCGTACGAGTCACCCTTGTCGATGATCCAAACCTTGGGCTTGTACTTCACCCGCAACGCAATCAGGAGATTGTTGAAGGTGAATGACTTCCCGGTACCGGTGCCTCCACAAATCAGAGAGTGTGCGGTGTTGACCGCGTCTCCCCAGAGGTCGAGGAAGATCGGTTGGCCGGAGCGGTTGTTCATCATGATCGCGGCATCGCGAACACCCTGGTACTCCACGTACAAGGGCGCCATGTGCGAGACGCTCTCGGTCAGATGCGGGAAGCTGCGCTTAAGCAAGCGCATGCTCGTAGAGCGGAAGTTCATGGGAAGGCTGTTGCGCACAACGGCATCGCCACGCAGAACCTCTTTGTGCCCGATGTTCCAGAGGAGCGTTTCAAGCTGGTGGGCCTGGTCGTCGATGGTCTCTTTGTTGAAGCCCATCAGATTGACGTGCAGCGACAGATCAAAGAACTGCTCTTTGGTCGAGATGTTCTCCGACGTGATCTTCGACTTTACGCTGTCCAGGTCGCGTCGTTGCTGAGCACGAGTTTCCGCGTCACCAATACGCATCGACTCCTTACTGGCAATCATCCGGCCACGCATCGCGAGTCGAGTACCCACCACTGCCGGGCCGGGAATCGACCAGTTCAGAGTGATCAAGCTTTCGCACTCGATGCCGGTCAGGCGCTGTTGGAGCATTCCAGGAAAGCTGCGGCCGGGCTTGCCCAGTACCGACACAGGCCGGATGTAGTAGGGCACACCGTGGTCATGGATCGTCATCCCTTCGGGCTCAGACTCCACCCATGCGAAGCTGGCCGCATCCATCAAGCTTGCACGGTTCGGTACCGATGATGGGTTCTGCAGGGCTTCGACGATTGGAATGTCAGCGCGATAGCGCGGCGGTGGAATCTCAAAGCAACGCACAGGGTTCAGCAGCTGATAGTGCAGGTCGATGTAGCCCTGGCCGGTGACAACGCTCGGGTTGAAGCTGTGAGCCGACAGGGTCTGTTCGATGTCGTGACAGATCGAACCGAACTGCTTGGCGTGATGTGAAGCTGCTTCGTGAGCCAGCTTGTTTGGATCAACCAGGCCAACTGCAGCTAGAGCCGACTTAGCGGCCGAATCGATGAACCGGCCGAAGAGGTAAGAAGGCGACCACTGAAACACCAGGTAGCAGTCGGTCACGAAAGGGAAGCGTCCCTCACGGATTTCCCGCTCAACGGAGATGCGCGCAGGTGCATACCCATCATCCTCGTCAGAGGTTGCGTCACCGCCCATTGCTGCCAACTCTTCGGCCCGCATCCGATCCAGCATGCTCTGGCTTGTACCGCCGAAGAAACCTCGAGGACTTACCGCGGCGCGCTCTTGGCGACTGATGATCGAGCGAGCAATCTCGGTAGCGAATTCGCCAGCTTCTGGATGAATGATGGACTCGTACTCATGCAGCAGCGGCCGAATATCCCGGTGGGTGTGGCGAATAAATTGCCCAGTGCTGCCTGCAGGAAACTTGTTGAGCACGTCCTTGAAGTTGTTGCCGACTCCAAAGAGGTCGTTCGCCTCAAAAAGCGAAATGTCAGCGGCTGAAACGGTCCATACCTTGGCGAAACGTCCGTCTTTGGTGTGGAAGTAGCGACCTGCTGGTTCGTAGACAAACGCATCAGCGAGCAGCTGGATTGGCATGCCACCCTGGTAGTTTCGACGGGCCAGGCCGGCGAGCTCGGAGTCGTAGAGGTGGAGATCTTCGGGCTTACCCATCAGAGAGATACCTTCTTAGTCGCGATGATGTTGCGCGACTCCGGATAGACGGTGATGCGGGCATTGCTGACTCGGGAGAGGTACTCAGCAATGTCACGTAAGGAGTTGGCTTCGCTGTTCAGCTTGATCAGTTGGCTCTGGTCTACTGCTGGGTCAAAAACTGCGTCATAGCCGCTTGCAGCAGATGCGAGCGTCACGATCTCGCCTAAGGTCAGTTCCTGACCCTTGAAGATCTGTGGCCATGGAATTTCCGCCGGCGGTGGGAGAGGGCGCTCATCAAGCACGTTGGGCTTGGCGAAGATGCGGCGGTACAGATCCACGTCGGGCTGGCGCAGAGTGATGTCCTTGCCGGTACCGAGGATTTGCTTCTCGTAGTGCTCCCTGATGGCGTCCTTGTGATACTGAGAGATGCCCTCTGCATAGACAGGGCCTGCCAGTAGGAACGCGAGGGACAGTATCAATTTGCCCAATCTGCTTCCTCCACGATGATGTAGTCCCAGCGGCCGCCGTGTTTAACCCCGGACTTGGGGTCGGCGTAGGGGATTACCCACACGGGGGCAACAACATCCGGATTGCGGATCGGATAGTAGGGCTCGCTCGAACCCAGCTCTGGACGGGCGCGTAGCCCCTCACGCAGCAGACGGACAGTGTCCTGGGCGCCACCAGGGTTAACGGCTTCGTAGATCTGATTCATGTTCGGCTTGTTGCGAAACGGCTCGTCATTGGATGCGCAACCGCTGAGCAAACCCAGCAACACAGTGGTGATGATCAGCTTGTTCATTAAGGGTCCTCAGATCAGGATGTCGTACATCTTCGCGTCGATATCCAGAGGCTCCATGGCCTTCTTCACGCGGATGGGTTGTTCGGTGATGAACTGAAGCTTGATGCCCGGCTCGACCAGGATCGTGTCCATGATTGCGTTGGCTTCGGCCTTGAAGCGGTCGGAGATGTCCTTGAATGCAGCACCGATCCCCGTTGCTAGGGCGGCCTGTGCTTCACTGCCGGTAAGTTGGCTGGTGACAGTCGAGGTGCCGTTTTGAACGGAGCTGGAGTTTGTGAACTCGGCGGCGCTCAAGGTGGACGCGTAGGCAGCTGCAGCGGCGGCGGCGGACTGAAGTGCAAGAGTTCTTCCTGAAGCCTTGTCGAGCTTGCCGTAGACATCAGCCTCGTTGTCCCGGGTATCCACGATGTAGCCCACGGCCGGCACCATCTGCGCACCACCAGCTGCATCCCAGTAGCTCATCTGCTCAACACGGATCAGTGCCCGGCCAGTGTTCGAGGAGGAGGTGCGGCGGCCGGAGCAAAGGCCCATAAGGTGAATGGTGCCAAGATCACGCTCTACACCATTGGGCCCATGCCAGATACCACGTGCGGGGAGCACAATTGGCTTCGCTTGGGCCTGATCTTCATTGCTCGAGCTTGGCGAGTTGGCGCCAATCGGGCATGCCTGGCCATGGAGCGTAGTGACCTCGACGAAGGAGAAGGCCTCGATCACGTACTCTTCAGCGCTAGCTTGGGCATCAGCAGGTTGTACGGCCGGTTTTACGCCAGGCTCTTGCTGCGGAACCGATTGCCCCCTGCCATTCATCTGATCCAGGGTGGCCTGGGTGTTATTGCTGGTTCGGGTCGCAGCGCGGTCGAATGCATTTACATCAGGGGCCGACATCTCATTGAAGAGGTCACTTTCAGCCTGACTTCCAGCACCGCCACCGCTCTTGCCCTGGAAGCTTGCCTGCTGCATTTGAGGACGAAGAACGGTGTAGTTCGGACCGTACGGGCTTGCAGCGAGACCCTGGCCGCTGGTTGGCGGCGTAGCTGGCCCTAGGTTGAAATCCCCATCAAAGTTCAGACCATCGGTGGGCGGGATCAGGCTCGGTGTTGCTGGCAGTTGCGGCGCCACGGTGTCGGCATCTAGAACGCCGCGGTAGGTTTTATCTACCAGGTCGGTTTGCAGCTTTGCTAAGGCCTCAGCCAGTGCACGGCTGCTGGCCTCGTTTTCCTGCTGCAGCTTGCGACGTTCGCGCTCTTCGTTCTTTCGCTCCTCTTCCCGGGACTTACTCTCCCGGTCCATGCGAGCAGTCATAGCCTCCAGTTTCTTGGAGAACTGAACGAGGGCTGCGTCTTTGTCCTGTCCACCGATGTCATTGATCTTGCCGGTACCGGCGTCAATCGGGGCTGGTGCTTTTTCGACGTTGCTTTGGGTCTCACTGCTGTTGCCGGACAATTTGCTGAACAGCAAAAGTGCCAGGCCAACGACGGCGAAGATGATGACCAGCTTGGCGCCGGGCCCTTTCTGTACCTTGCTTTCTGCTTCCGTAGTCATTTGGCCTTCTCCGAGACGATGAACAGGAGGCCGCGGTGAGAGTCTCCGTAGATCTCAGAGACGAATTCAGGCGACGGGCCGAGGACTCGAGAGGTAGGCAGCATGGCCGCCTGGCGGGCGATGCCGAGTGACTTGCGAACAGCGTTGTTCGAGTAGTCGATCTGATCGATAGCGAGCTTGAAGGACGTACGACCGTGGTTGACCACCTCGTAGGTGGTACCAACGTAGGTGGGGCCGGTGACCTGGGACTGCAGGAGAAATTCAACGGAGCCCTGGCGGAAAACTACACGCTGATCGCGGCTCAGATTCTTGAAGTCGTTGCGGCGATAGCCATTGGGCGTTTCGCCGCTGAAGAGATAGTTCATCAGGCCTTTCACGCGACCTTTGCTGTCGCGGGCAAGGCTGGAGCGATCCACGGGGCCTTGGGACGTAATAGTGACTTGGCTGTCTGCACAGCCAGGGCGTGTGATCAGATTGACAAGGTACGACTGCTTTGAAGGTCCATCGACGGTGACCAACCCCACGTATTGAGGGTCGGTGCTGCGAAAGGCCAGCTTGTTCCGAATGGGCGTGGGGAAGAACTCCATGCCTTCAGGAACTTCCTGGTAGATACCTTCGAGATATTCTTCAGGGAAGATGACTTCCGCGCGCTGCGTGTCATTCGAGATATACACGTCAACAGGCGAATTTTGATAGACGACAGTGCGTGGGGAACGGTTGCATTCCTCATTAGCAAAAACGGATGACGCACAGACTGCAGCAACCATTGCAGCCAGGTATTTCAATTTCACTGCAAGATCTCCTGTGAATCCATGTTGTCTGCAACGACAGCCCATTCGAAGTGTTTCGAAGGTTTGATTGCTTTGATGAGCAACTTGATGTCGTAGCGTTTGCGGTCGAACACGGTGTTCAGAGTGGCGCGATACCGCGCTGCTTTGAATGAAACGACGTAGCCTCCAGCTTTGTTATCAACTTCGAACTCGTATGGCGAAGTGCGAACCAGAACCTGAGTGATCTGCTGATCAACGGACTGTTTGGCACTGGCCTTGAGAAGGTCTTCCTGCTCAGCGCGCATGCGTGGAGACATCATGCGAAGAGCCTCATTGCCGTTGGTTACGGCCGACTCTGGAGCGAAGTTGTAGAAGTTGTTGAGGAACTCAGTGACAAATCCCGCGATATGGCGTTGCGGAATTTGTCGCTCACTCACAAAGACGCCTTCAGCATTAGGGAATCCGTACATGATCCGCTCTTGCTGTAGTTGAAGATTGGCGCTGTGAAGTTTGCTGTTCTGGTTAACGAGAGCAACGATGACGGTGCCAAGAATTACGCCAAGTGCAATGCAGGCGACCATTAATTTGCCCGCGCGCAACTCGCCCTTGCCCATAATGTTGAAAAATTGCAATGGTGGTCCGTATTGCTCGCTCATGTTATGGCTCGTAACGGTTGCAGTAAGTGGGGGCGGGAAGAAGGCCGATATCAATCCAGGCGTTTGAAACCTTCCTGTTCAGCCAACGGAAAAGCGACTTGAGTGGAGGGACTTGGTTTGCGAGCTCACTGTGTTCCCAGCTGCCGGCGAGCAAATTGAGTCGCAGAAGAAGGTGCCCTTGTGGCAAACCCCAAGTGAGGCGTTTGTAGAACCACAAGCAAAAACAACCCACGCCGAAAGACAGCAAGCTGTCACCAGTTACGTTGTGGGTGATTGCCATCGGCACCATCCAGAAGAACAGGTCCTCTTTGTCGAGGCCGCCGAAGTTCAGGGGGGACGTGGCGTACGCGAAAGTATCTCGCTCGTCTTCGCTTGTGATTCTGAAGTGCATCGTCGGCGCTCTACTTGGTGGCCACGCTAAACCCAGCCCATTGGCCAATCGTGTTCACGAAAGGACCGCCGAAGAGGCAGACGATGCAGAAGCAGACCGGAATCCACCACAGCTTGCCGCCGAAGAAGATGATCGACAGTGCCAGGGCACCGATCGAGATCCACAGGCCCCAACCCGCGAAGGCCTGGAACCAGCCTTCAAGGCTGTCGTTGGTGTTTTTCTTGAGGTCGTCGCTGGGGCCGAACTTGCCGTCCCAGGCGGCATTGGCGATGTCGGGGTAGGCGAGGAGGACCGCGATTACGGCCAGCAAGAGAATGCCGACCATGAACCGCTGTACGTCCTCCCGTCGAATGTTGGTACTGAATCCTTGGACGGTCATCGTCTCATTCTCCGATTCGGGTTGGGGTGAAGAAGAACTGGCCATCAGGCGTGAGCTCCTGGTACCGCTGGCGTTTCCGCTCCGGCGCAAGAATCACGTTGATGGTTTCTTCCACGGGCCGGATCTGGCTCAGCATCCGAACGAGGTCCAGTCCAGGAAGGGGGTGATTGGCCTCTGCCTTCTTCAGCTCGGCCTGAGCGAGACTCAGGGCTTGAGCTGCACTGGAGAGATGCTCGAGCGCGATCTGGTAGCGCGGGTCGCGCTGATCAATGACGTAGGGATCGTCCGCGCACGCCGGTGCCGCCGCTACTGCGGCAGCCATCGACAAGCAGAGTGCCAAGAATTGGTTTTTCATTGGGGAGTGCTCCTTTCCCTGAATAGTGGAAAGGCACTGCCCCTTTTCGGACGGTTTACAGCGGGGGGGATGCAGAAATCTTGGGTTAGCCCTTGGCTCTATCCAGAACCTGAGCCAGCCAACGTCTGGCACGGTGGAACTGCGCGAGGAGCAGCTTGGCGACAAAGCCCGTGAACTGAACCAGCAACAACGAAACGACCAGCTGGATGATGTTCTGCACCATGCGGACGATGCTGTTCACGAGTAGCGACGTCATTCCACGAGTCGCGGGGAAGCGGAGCCCGGCGGCAATGATCAGAAACCCGATAACCAGATATGCAGGCCATCCCCACACGGCGAGGTGGAAGCCTACGGTGTTCTCAAACCAGTTGAGGATTGGGTCAAGGGTGTAATCCCATTGGTTAATGCTTTCGAGCCAGGTCACGAGTTCAGTCCTCTAGGGAAAATTTCTGCATGCAGAAAGTTTTAAGCGCGGTTGATCAGGGCACGGTTCTCGTCTGAGAAGCGCTTCCAGGCGTTTATTCCTTCCCGTGCTCGTCTATGGCGCCTCACCAGCTGCATTTGGCTGAAGTGGACGTTGGGGAAGGTGTTGCGAACAAGCGGCATCCGGATTCGATAGGTACCGGACTTGGCAATCAGGATGCCGTCGCCCTGGTCGAGGGTCTGGAAGTCCTCAGGCTGGAGCAGATCCTCCCTTGTAGCTTTCGAGCCTTTCGAGCTGCTCGTGCCTGAACTCTCATTGGCGATGACTCCTGACTGCTCGGTGCTGTGGCTGCTTCCGAGGCTGACGCCTTCCGTTTCCTGGGCGTAGTTGGTGATACATGTACCTGCCAGCTTGCAGGCAAACTCTCTCGTCGCAGCATCCCTGATGTCGCAGTAGAGGTGCGTCCAACAGTTACCCAGCACCATTTCCACGAATGCCGGATCAATTCGCTGCAGGAAGCCAATCCCCTGGAAGGCGATGATGATCGGCACGTTTGCGCTACGTGCGAGCTGGAACAGGATGACCTGGCCGGCGTCCATGAATGACGGGTATTCGTCAAAGATGGCAGGGCAGATCATCAGGGGCTTTTTCTTCTCAAGCTGGATCTCACCAACAGCGCGGGCCAGGTCAGAGATAAAGAGCTTGCCGAAGAGGGACACACCATCCGTGTCGGCGAGGGAGGACATCGAGAGAACCACTACATCGCCGTTGAGGATCGACTCCTTGAGGTCGACGTCGGGGTTGTAGGTGTTAACGATCTGGCCGTATTCGGAGTGGGCAAACGCAGAGAGCTTGGAGATCGCACCCTGCAGGAAGTTCTTGTACTTCGTGGTGTCCCACGTTTCCTTCTCTTCGTTGTACCAGTAGCGCAGGTAGGAGTAGAGGAACTCCTTCCCGTCGGCGTGATCCTGGGAGTCTGTCTCGCGGATGTTCTCCACATACGTCCGCAGCAGGGTGAAGCTAGACAGCATCGCGATCAGGTCTTTGAGGTGGAACGCGGGGGAGCCTGGCTGCAGCTTCATGCACAGGATCGCTGCTGTTAGCGAGTAGCGGTTTACGTCAGTCCAGAACTCTTCCTTCGAGTTGGCCTGCATCTTCATGGCAGTGGAGAGGGTTGCACGAACACCGCCGGAGAAGACGGGGTTGTAGGTGTGCGATTGCCGCGGGAACTCGAAGTTGATCAGCTTGAACTGATCTAGCCTGCCTGCGGCTTTCATCATGCTGTAGATGGCGCCTGCGAAGTCCGAGTCGGATTTGGCCTCGACCAGAATTAAGCCAGCATTTTTCTTAATTTGCTGCTGGATGATCGCCAGTATTAGCTCCGTTTTGCCGGTCCCGGTCGCCGCCAGAAGCGCTACATGGCGCGTCATCTGGTCGTCCGAGAGCAGGAAGGGGATCATCCCTGGATAAGCCTCAAGCAGGCTTTGCCGGGCATCGTCGGCAGAAACGATGCCCTTCTTGTTGGTTACCTCAGTCAGCTTTTCACGCCACTGCGTCCACGGCAGTGTTTTGCCTAGGAAGGTGCTCCGCTGGAAGTCGCAGTCATCCAGTTCGGCTTGCGTGTAGTTGCGATCCCAAACGAGCGGCTTCTCGCTTTCACCTTCTTCGCGGTCAAGCAGCAACGACCAGTAAGCACAGGCAGCTGCAACGGCGAGCGCAACCGGTACCGGGACGAAAGGAATGGCCGCCCCTATGAAGGGCAGGCTGAGCGCAATGTTGCGGCGGCGCTGTAGGTCGGCAAGTTTCGCCTCCCGGGCCTTAATTCGAGCTGATTGAGTCGCCATGCGGGGCAGTCCAGAACGGGATCATCGAGCGAGCCCGTGAAGGCTCGCGGATAGGGAATGTGTCGCCGATCTGGTCGATCTCTCCAACCAGAACAACGGTGCGTCGAGTGCTGTTCAGCAGCGTTGCCAGAAGCTCGGCGTTGATGCTTGGCAAGTGCTCCCTGAGCACCACCAGGATCACCACCTCGAAGACCCGGCCGCGGATAAATTTGGGGATCAAGACACCGCCGTGGAAAAGCGTGACGTTGTCCTTCAGGCCCAGTTCCACGGCGGGCTGGCCGATCGGGTGCGCAATCATGCGCTCACTCGTGAGCTCGGTAGGGGTGAGCAGTGAGAACCCTGGAATCGCGAGTGAAAGCGGCTGGCGGATCACTACCGGCAGACCCTTGAAGAGCTGCTTACTGTGGAAATCGACCGGGGAAGTACTACCCACGAACTCCTTGGCAATCGCTGCGCTCAGCCAACTCGTGACATCGCCACCAGGGACATCGGCTTGTTGCTTGGGCACCACCGGTTTGATGTCGAGGAGCGGGTCGACGTCGCAGGCCTGGCCCAGCTGGCGCATCAGTAGGCACACCGCTTCAGGCAAGTCCTCACGTGATGCGTTGATCCAACTGATGGGCTTCGCCGGGTCAAAGTTGTCGTCTGGTCGTATGGCACCTGACCAGATCTTGTTTGCGAACAGTCTCGGTTCAGAGCGGGCCGGCAACCAGAAGCTGGCCATGAAGGCGCGTATCTCCGGAACCTTCGCCATCTCATCGAACGGCTGGCCAATGGTCTGTGAGGGAAGGTCTTTGGGAACCCCAAGCAGGAACAGTCGTCCGCTATCGGGCATAGCCTCGAGCAAGAAATGCATCTCTTCGACGCCGAGGGCGTCAGATGCGACAAAAACGACAACGTCGGCCTCGATTGGGCTGCGCTGGTGCTGAAGCGGTACTCCTGTCAGAGGATCAAGCCCGACCAGTTCTGAGTACGCCACGATGGGGGCATCTTCACCGAGGGTTGAGTGCAGCTCCGCAACCATTTCCAGGCTGGGGGCCGCATAGAGAACGTCGGTACCGAAGCCGTTAAGGAACTGATCGATACCCTGGGCGATCGTTAGCTGGTCGGCAAGCGTTTCACACTGCACCAGGCCAAGGCGCTCGGCCATGAGCGAACAGAGGCCTGCCGCAAGTGTCTTGCTGGCTGCGGCAGGTAGGTCGAGGGGCTTGAGGAGCTTTGTAGCCATGGCCGATGACGGCACTAGATCATCCAAATCGTCAGCATTGAGCTTCGTCCACCGGATCGCCTTCTCAATGAGTGATTTCTCGATCTCGTAGACATGGTGAAGCTGAAGGCATCCCTCATGGATGTGAGTGACCTTGTTCACGGACAACTGCGTGACCGCTTCTCGGATTAGTGGAGAAAGCGTCTGCCGGTTGAGGTGCAGCAGCTTCTCGACAGCCTCCATGAGCGGTTTACCCGTGATGTAGCTGTGTCCGAGCCAGGCCTCGCGCCGCAGGATGGCGATGACTGCTCCCTTAACGGCCGAGAGGGTGTCATTGGCTACCCGGAAGCGGCGGGCCAAGTTCTGAGCCGTCTGGAAGGTCATGTCGTCGAAGTGCACGTACAGCAGGTATGGATCTTCGCGAAGTACCAGGTTCAGGTCCGTCATATAGCCAAGGCGGCGCTGGAGTGTGGCGAGTTTCTGAGGAGGGATACCCTCAAGGTCGATCTGCGCCAGCGCCAGCTGCTGCGCTCGCTCTGTCTCCCACACTTTGCCAAGTGTCGCGGCCTCTTCCTCACGTATCCCAGCCTCCACAAGGCGCTGAGGGGACCCATCGAGGATGTCGATCAGGTTGTCGCCGAAGTGCTGAACCACCAGGTTGGTGCTGGCCACCGACACGTGAGACAGGCTCGTTAGGTAGCGCGCCAGGTTACCGAGTGCCCGGGGCGGCATTGAGTTGAATGAAGAGGTGTCGAAGTCACCGCCAACTACGTCGGGAGACCACTTTCCGTAAAGGATGAAGTCCTCATAGAGGATCACCTTCCCGAAGTTGCCAGTGGCCTTGAAGACGCTGCCATCCTCGCGGCGGAAAGCGCAGATTGACCATGGCCCGTTTCGGTCCTGGTAATCGATGCTGACGAGGGTAGCGTGTTCACGCTCCAACCCGTCTGCGGCCGCGGGAATGCGCTCAGCTGTCATGCTCGGTCAAATGCTCTGCCGGAGTTGAGGATTCGTGTGGCTTTCAGTACGCGAAATAAAGGGCGCATGGCCACGACCATACCTGTGCGACGGATCTCCGCCGGAGGCGTTTCTTGCAGATCTGGATAGCGGTAGGTGAGGGCGACCAGGATGTCGTAGAGGACAACAAGGGTGACTGCGCGACGAAGAGTGTCCCAGTAGATCATCCCCTCAGGGTGGGCCAAGACCGGACTCCAACCTTCAAAGAGCCCGTCCAACGATAGGTTCTCGTAGGGCACCAGCATCGCCTGGAGTTTCTTGATGCCTGCGTCGACGCCGCTGCTGTAGAGAGTTGCTGCCGCGCTGCGCTCATTTGGCCGGCATGCGAAGACGTTGCTCGATCCGTCGTGCAGAAACTTACGCAAGGTGCCGCGTGCATACTTGGGGTATGCCGCTGGGTAGTCTTCGCTCAGCAACGATTTGGCTTCGTCGGTGTAGATGTAGTCCATGTCAAACCTCATGACTCTGAAGCTAATAGTGGAGGGCGACTGCCCCAAATCGGCAGAAGCTAAACACGACGGGCAAAAAAAAGCCCCGCAATTGCGGGGGCCTGCTGGGTGAAAAATGAAACGCGTTTCAGAACTTGATCATTTCTGAGGGCAAAAAAAAGCCCCGGCTGGCGGGGCTTCTAGAGACCTATCCACAGCATGCGGACATTCTGCAGATTAGTTCACCGCATCTTTCAACGCTTTGCCGGCCTTGAAGCCAGGAATTTTGGCGGCGGCGATATTGATCGCTTTGCCGGTCTGCGGGTTGCGGCCGGTGCGAGCAGCGCGCTCTTTGCTAGCGAAAGTGCCGAACCCCACTAACGTAACCGTATCGCCGGCTGCCAGCGCATTGGTTACCGATTCGATCACTGCGTCGAGCGCGCGACCGGCAGTTGCCTTCGGGATGTCAGCGGCTGCGGCGATGGATTCGATTAGCTCCGATTTGTTCACAGGTAGACTCCAACTTATTGATTTTTGGGCAATTTAACTATTTGCGAGGGGCAATGAGTATTGTCCTTCGAGGTCTGCTTTGAGTAGCTGCGCTACCCAATCGCTGCCGCTGGTGCGGGTTTCAGCACAGGCGAAGTATAACGACGCACTGCGTGTAGCAAAGTCGAAAGCTAGTGAGCATTTCCAGCCTGGCTTGAGCTGGTGCTTAAGCCAGGAATGCTTTTAGTGCTGCCCCGACCAGCACGCCTCCAGCAACCAGCAGGCAGTTGCGCGAGGATGCTTTAAACCCGGCTCTATGAAAGAGGACAGCTCCGCCGGCGCCGATCAACAGTAACTGGTATGCCCAGAGCAGCTGAGGCTCCAGAGCCTTGGAGGCCGGAGAGATAATCGGGCTCAGGTAGGAGGCAATCGCCATTGCAAGCGCTGCCAGGGATGCCAAAACCAGTAGAAGTCGGTTGTGCGTGAATGCCAGCGGCCCAACCTCAATCAGGCCGGATGCCTCGTGGTGTTGTTTGTTCACAGAGCCTCCTCGGGTCGGGATTTCACTAGCACGCTCAACCGCCAGTTGCAGTGCTTCGAGGGTTTCGGACTCTTCCTCGTGCTCGCTCAGACCTGAGTACACATTGGCGGCGGCCTTCATGAACATGCTACCGCAGTCTAGGCGATCCAGCTGTCGTTGTTGGGCTTGATCGTCGGCCTGGGCGCTCAGCAGCACCAGCCCATTCTCATAGCGGCGAACGGCCCAGGTGTCTGGGGCCTTCTTCGTCGCTGCTTCGTATTGAAGCTTCAGGCACTCCAATAGCGGGACTGCAGCGTGGCCATAGGTGGCGTTGAACAGATCCATTCCATTCGGCAGGGATTCGTATTGCATGGGTTGCTCTCCTCTTGAGGAGGGACAACATAACGAGTGCCTACAGCCTGACAAGGTCGTGGAAATTGCGTTGATGGTTTCAACTTGCCGGTGCTCGCTCGGCCGTTATCCTCGAGCAATCCAATACAAGCGAGGAGATCGCTGATGCAGGATCTGAAAATCCTTCTGGATGATCCGGAAGAAAACTACATGAACGACCGCCAGCTGGAGGCTTTCCGATCGGTGTTGAGTACGCGCCGGCAGGATCTTCTGGACCGCATCAAGGATCGCCAATTGGCTATCAGTACCCTCGTAGTTGCGCCAGACCAGGCTGACATGAGCACACTCGAGGAGGAACGCTCTCTGAACCTTCGGCTTATTGCCCGTGAGCAGGATGAGTTGAAGCAGACATCCGCTGCGCTGGCCCGGATCGAGGACGGGTCGTTTGGTTGGTGCGAGACCTCTGGAGTCGAAATCGGCTTGGAGCGCCTCATTCACAACCCTACCGCCATGCGCAGCTTCGATGCTCAGGCAATCATTGAGCGGCAAAATCGCCACTTGGCGGCAGGAAGTGCGTACTGATGGCGCGCCTCGGTGAGCCTATTCATCACAGCGGGCCGATTGTCGAGGTGAGCCCTGCTGACCTTGCACGATGGGGCAGCCTGTCGGGTGTTGGCCCCTCGGACTGGATTCGCTTTCAGCAAGAAATTTGCTGGGTGCGTGAGCCCACGGCCGAGATCTTCTTTCGACATGGTGGCAGGCTTCTGAAGGATGGGCCCAGGTTCTGCGACCACCCGCGCTTTCTGTCTGGCCTGGAAGCCGGGGTCGGCGACGCGATTCAGCTGTGCAAGGCGTATGCGGTTGGCCCTGAAAGCTCCCTAGAGATCATCCTCGAAGCGGCGATTCAGGATGTCCCCTACCTGAAGGCTAGGCCTCCGCTCGGTGGGATCACGTCTGGCGCCTATCTCCATCCGATCTACTCGATCAGTGACAACTGGTTCTATTTCGATGAAGGCTTAATGGCTGCATACAGCGCTGCAGTTGGCGAGTCTGAGCGCCACGAAGCCTGGATGGCCATCCCAAGGATTGGTCCCCGTGCTGTCGTCGAGCGCCAAGTGGTTTGGAACAGTAAGTTGGACCTGGCCGAGGGTGGAACGGGGAGAGTGGAGCAGTTCCTGCTGGAACAACGTGGCGCACTCTCTGAGCTGCTGCAAACCGTCGCTGCATAGACCCGCTATGACATTGAAAGACCCGCCTCGAAGCGGGTCTTTCTGTTTGTGTGGTAGCCGTTTCGGTTCAGCTGACCGTCAGCAACTCTGACCAAGAGGTGGTAAACCGCTGGCTCAATCGATCGCGCTTCATGGACCAGGGTTTCTCTCCTACTACGCGAGCTGTGCTGATCGTATTGCGACCCTCCCGGCGATTGATCGCGTCGACGACGGCCATCACCCGATCGCTGTTTGGCCTTGCGGCTGGCGCGAAAAGATCGGAGGTGTGCTCGCCGGCACCGACGAACTCCATCAGGATCACGCCCGCTTTCGCGTAGGCCGGACCAGGTATGTAGATTGCCCGCAATCCGGCCTGTGCAGCAGCAACGATGTCGCGGGTGTCCGAGCTGGGGTAGGGAAGCGGTACCGTTGCGCCGCGGCTGTAGTGGTCGGCCCCAGTGGTGAATGCGCCGGTGCGGATGTACACCTGCACAACCTGGCACAAGTGGCGCTGGGCTCTTAGTTTCTCCGCGGCTCTGCTGGCATAGCTAGCTACCGCTTCGGCCAATGGGGGCAGGTCATGTACCCTTTCTCCGAACGATCGTGTGCAAGCGATCATCTGCTTCGGCTCGGGCCCTTCTTCCAGATCAAAGCAACGCTCCCCGCGTAACTCACGCGCAGTGCGTTCGACATTGATGCTAAACATTCGTCTGAGCGTCTTGTGGTCATAGTCGGCCAGCTGAATGGCGTGTGAAATTCCCATTTTCTTGAGGCGCTCGCTGATGCTGGGGCCGATCCCCCAGATTTCATCCACTGTGAGTTCCGGCAGGCTTAGCAGTCGCCGTTGCCTGGCTGGGTCACTCAGATCCACAACACCTCCTGTTTTCGGCCACTTCTTCGAAGCGAAGCTGGCAGCCTTGGCCAGTGTCTTGGTCGGGCCGATTCCAACCCCAACCTGCAGGCCTGTCTCCTTGAGTACTCGGGCTCTTACCCTGCGACCGTAGGCATCGAGGTCTGAGTCCACGCCATCCCAGCACAGAAATGACTCATCAATCGAGTAGGCCTCAGCGCGGCTGGCCGTATCACGGAGGATTTCCGCCACTCGCTGCGACATATCGGCATAGAGAGTAAAGTTGGAGCTGCACATCAGCAGTCCGTGGCGGCGAACGTGCTCACGTAGCTGGAAGTATGGTTGCCCCATCTTGATTCCCAGCTGCTTGGCTTCATCACTGCGGCTGACAACACAGCCATCGTTCCCGCTGAGTACTACAACGGGCTTACCGATCAGCGACGGCCGAAACAGGCACTCGACACTGACATAGAAGTTCTTTCCGTCGACCAGGGCGAACATCACTTCACCCTCGCGCAGTGTTTGTGGAGGCTGAACGTTGCCACCCCGAACAGCCTGAGCTCGTCGCCGGCGGCGAACTCAATAGTTGGGTACCGCGGATTAGCGGGCTGCAGCACAGGGCGTTTGTCGTGTTGCACGGTGAGAGTCTTCACTGTGAAATCGCCTTGTACGCAGGCGATCACAACATCACCTGGCTGTGCCTCGCAGGCGCGGCAGATCACTAAGATGTCACCTGGATAGATGCCAACGCCCACCATGCTGTCGCCTGCGGCTCGAACCAGGTAGGTGCTAGGGGCTCGGATGTTCACTAGAGCGTCTAGCGAGCGAGGGAGGTCAGCAGGCTCTGCGGCCAGGCCCGTTGTCCTAAGCCGGTGGAGGCTGAACGTCACCACGCCATAGACCACCAACTCCTCTGCTTCACCGAAAACGATCGGCGGGTAATGAGGGTTGGATGACAGCAGTTTGGGGCGACCAGCTTTGTCGAAGGCCAGGGTTCGGATCGCTGAATCTCTTGATTCAGTGACTACGACGTCGCCTGCTTGCGCTGTCATCGCACGGTCAACAATCAGTAGGTCGCCGCAGGAAATCCCTTTGCCCGACATGCTCTCATCGGTCACCAGCAGGATGTAGGTATGAGGAGCCCGAACGTTGGCGAGCTCATCGAGCGAAAGCGATGCTTCGGCATAGTCATCGGCCGGGCTCGGAAATCCAGCGCTGATGTGGGTGCTATAGAGTGGTACGCAAATGCCAGACGGCACGATGCGCCCAAGCTCAAGAAAAGAGGTCATGGGGTATTGCTCGTAACTGTATATTTATACAGATAGCAAGGGCGCCAGCTAAAGGCAACAGGCAGACCTGTCAGAGTGACCGAAGGATCGAGAGAGGAAGTACCTATGTGCAGTCGATATGAAGCGCCGGCGCCGGCAGAACTGGTGGCTGCGTTCGGTACCGAGTTGATTGAGCCGGTGCAGACAGAGTTATGGCCCGGGTATGTGGGGCCTTTCATCCGCCGCCTGCAGGTAGGCGCTGGGGAGGAGGATCAGCCAGACCTGGAGGCGCAGGCAGGGGTATTCGGTCTTCTTCCTTTCTGGGCCAAGGATCAGAAACTGGCCCGGCGAACCTACAACGCCCGCTCGGAGACGGTGGCTGAAAAGCCCTCGTTTCGCGCCGCATGGAGAGATGGTCGGCGCTGCATCATTCCGGCCTCTGCGATATACGAGCCAGACTGGAGGAGCGGTAAAGCCGTCCCGACACGCATCTGCCGCGTAGATGGTGAGCCAATGGGGATTGCCGGGTTGTGGGAGCGCTGGGTTGGGCCCAGCGGAGAGGTTGTGCATTCCTACACGATGCTGACGATCAACGCAGATGACCATCCGCTGATGCGCAACTATCACAAGCCCACGGATGAAAAGAGGATGGTGGTAATCCTGCCGCGGGGATTGTATCGAGACTGGCTGGCGGCGCCGGCGGCGAACAGCATGGAGTTCATGCGGCAGTATCCAGCGGATCGCCTGCAGGTAGCCGATCGGCCACGCTGATAGCGTGGCCTAGCTCAGTTGGAGGTCTTCGCAGATGACCTGGCGCCGACCATGCCTGGAATCAGCACTTCGCTGAAATCGGGCTGTTCACCCGCCGACCATTGATGAATAGCAGCATCGATGCGCGCGATGTATTCGCTTCCGCCCCGCATCGGGTTTCTGGAAACCTCTTCCTGATAGGCGTCTCGATAGGCGCGCAGGTATTTGAGGGTTCCCGCTTCACCTGCAGCGTCTTTTGCTTGGTGATGTGCCGAGGCCATCGAAAGCGTGTCTGGATGACATCCCCATCCCATGTGAATTCTCTCCCGCACTCAATGTTGGCGGGAGCGGCGAATAACGGTTCCGTCGCCCAGGATTACTTGGCCGGTGCGTGCGAGCGCCAGGTGAACTGAGCGAGCAACCTTGCGCTCGACCTGCCTTGGTAGAAAAGAGACCTTCCGCGACAATCGTTCGGCGGATACGGCCATCTCAGAAATAAGATCAGCACTGGCCAGTCCATCGACTTCCCAGCTACCGTCGGCCTGAAGTACTGCATCAGCAGTAGAGGAGCCGATATCCACCACCATCGTCGAGGTATCTAGTGGCAGGAATCGCTTTCCCTTACCAGCGCCGGCGTTCTCTGCCAGGACCACGAGCAGCTCATTACCAGCTGCGTCCTTCATCATGACTTCGTTCAAGACCATTTCCTCTCAGCGGTCGATTGGCGTCGTGGCCGCTGGCCACGCATTGCACACTAGATTGATGCTCCAGCGTCGTCACTCGTTATCTGCTCGAAGGACCATCTCGCTCCAGCCTGAAGCGCCCTCGACGCGGTAAAGCTTGGCCTTTGTACCGTCCGGAAACAGGTGCTTCTGTCGGGCCCGCTCGAACATGCACTGCAGTGAAAGTTGGTTATCGGCGAAGTCTGCAATCTGTGGGCTGTCGATGGACGTGGCCACCAGGTTGACGAAGACGTCGCTCAGGCGCTGGCAAGACTGGTTGAGCAGCAGATCCTTGACCGTATCGTCGTAGACCACTGCTCCGAAACAGGTGAGGTGGTTGCCTTTGTGCCTGCGGCTGGTGCTTCGCTCGTAGAGCACCAGTGCTGGCGCACCAGCGCCTGCGAGGAGCTCGGCGGTTGCCAGGGCACTGGAGAGGTAGTGCAGCATCACCGAGTCGTGTGCGGTACCTGGCGTGGCGGTAAAGCCAGCAACGAACACCGGCACGCGGCCCAGGTCTTTGTCCACAACAAAGGCAGCTGGCTCAGCGTAGAACTGATCCACGGACTGCAGCTGGGCGATCTGCCTCATCGGAGACGGCAGCGGTTCAATTTCCCACTGAAGAAACCTGAGAAGAGCAAGATGTGGGGCGCTCGGAACGGTGGATAACAACCGCGACTGCCCCTCAGTTGTTTCCAGGCAGCGGCTCCGGTTGAGTTGATCGAGCGCCGCGTGCACGTTTGCCTCCACCGGCTCATCGGGTCGTTGTCTTCTTGGGCTGAACTCAGCCGGGTAGATCTGCCAAAGCGAGCTGCTGCCAGGTGGATTTGTCCACACCAGGTGATTGGCGACGTCCGCCCTGATTCCAAACTCGTCAGAAAGGATCGTCCGCATCGATGTGGCCATGCTAAGGCGCTGGTCGACGGGCAGCTGGTCGAAGTCGAAGAGAGTGGCGTTGGGCTGCGCGGCTTCCAGTAGCTCGCCCCATGAACGATGACCACAGAGTCGCACGAACGTATCTCGAGCGACGTCTTTGAACTCAGGGATGCCTTTGCGGAAGAGGTCTATCCATTCGTTCGCATAGGTTTGATTTGGAATCTGAACGGGTTTCAGCTGTTGATCGATCAAGCAGTTGTTCTCATTGGCGCCAACCGGAAACCTGCTGCAAGGCTAGATCCGTTGGACGGTTGCTCCAGCCACCCGACCAGGGGTGAGGACTGAATATGGTGAGCCCAGATTAACGCCCCTTCCGGGGCGTTCAACTACCGCGCTAGTCACTGATTAGCGACGGAATCCCGCCAGCACACCAGGAAGGAGCTTCCACAGTCCTGAGAACAGGTTGACGAAGAAAAGGGCATACACGGCCAGGAAGGAGACCGTAGAAAGCACACAGAGGGCGATGGCAGTTTGCGCACCCAATAGGCTTGGGCTGTTCAGCAGAGGGCCCGTCAGTAGCACACAGATACCCAGGTAGAAAGGAACCCCAAAAGCTGCTACGGCTGCTACGGCGAGCTTGGGCTGATTGCACATCGTGAGGACGCCGCCTACAAGGCCGCCGAGCAGGGCCATCAAGTATGCATTGACAGGTGCGTCTCGGCCGGCCGCGATCATCATTGCCTGCAGACGGTCGCCGTCATAAACCACGCCGTCATGAATGCCGATGAGTAGTGCGCAGGCAAGACCAGATAGCAGTGCAGTGGAGAACAGGGCTTTCAAAATCATTGGTGAAGCCTCCTTGGGATTGAGGAGGCCAGCATATCCAGGGTAGCGAACGGTGCTAGCCAAAGTGGCGACACCAAATTCTATGACCACCCGGCGTCATTGCCGGGTGGATTTGAGTTGAGAGTGTGACGGAGAGCTTTCGGAACGGGCCGGTCTCACCGGCCCGAGATGTTGAGAGGGTTACTTCTTGGGAGAGGTCAGCTTGCGGATGATGTCCTCCTGCAGATCAGCTTCTTCCTCAATCCTACATTCGGTAAGGCCATCGGCCATCGGCGAAGCGAGCAGGATGTCTTCTGCTTCTTCCTCGGCGGCGCGGTAAATCTCGTTGGTAATGAACTCGGCGTCATCTTCATCATGACCGGCCGGGTTGAAGTTCTGCACGGCTTGTTGGGCTTTGGCTTTTACCTCGTTCGCCTCTTCACGTGCTTCGTCAGTCAGTTGGATTTGCTCATCAAGGGTCAATCCGGAATCGCGCGCCTGCACCTTACGCAGGGTCTGTTCAAGTTCATTTACGGTGTGTTTGCTCTCGATCAGTTTGCTAAGCGCTTCTTCCTGACCTACGAGCGATGGGTGCATAAGTCCCGGGCTTTCCTGCAGGGCCTCCAGTACCTGAGGGGGTGCGTCTCTGAGTGCTTGTGCTAGTTCCGTCTGGTTCATGTGGATACCACCTCGTATTGTGATGTCCAGCCGGGCCAACCTTAGGCCGGCTGGCACCGTGCAATCCTAGCACTGCAGATTGCCGCCGGCGAAGAAAAAAGCCCGGCAAAAGCCGGGCTCAGTTGGATTAGCGGATGGGCGCTGGCCAGTTGGTCTGGCCGCGGGCGATTACCCCTGGCGTCCTACCGTAGCGATCGGCAATCGTTGGCGCCAGTTCCGGGAAAAGCTCCTCGATGGTGGGCGCCAGCATGGCTACGTATGAATCGAATTGAGGATGCTTGTCCCCGTTCCCGTCGGCGATAAGCCCATGGTAGGAGCGCTCGAACCAGCCCTGCACGACCATAAGGACGCCTTCAACGCGTTCATCCAGGGTGCCGGCCGCATGAGCGATGGTGTGGCCTTCCTGCTTCAGCTTCTCCCGTTGAACATAGGTGCGCGGCCGATAGCCAGTCTGTTCCTCAACCTCCAGGAACCGTTCGTGGATCTGGCGATGCTTCTGCTGGTCCTCTTTGAGGTCAGCGGCGAAGCGGAAGTCGCAGTAGAGGCAATGCGTGATGGCATTGGGGCCACCTGGTGAATCCAGGTGCTGATCGATCACTGCTTGGAACCTGCGGTTCAACTCGTGATAGTTGCGCAGTCCGAGCAACTCGGCGGCCGCCCGATCAAGACGCTTGTTGTACGAGAGATCCGGGTGGGCTTGTTTGATGCGCTTTGCGTGGTGCTTGACGTTCTGGACGTCAGCGAAGGTAGGAGCTTGTTGCATGGGGGTAGCCTCTGACAGGCAGATTCTGTGTCCACTGGGAGAACCCTGGAAGGGTTGGTACCACGGGTGAAGTCACGATAGTGCGCGAGGCTTTGCCAGTGTGGACGGCAGGACCTACCGAGGGGCCCAGGCTAGAGGTTAAGTGAGGATCTGGTTGCGAATCAAGAGTGGCCAGGCCCGGGAGCTAGCGGCGAATCTTGAACTCTGGCTCGAGGTATTCATTCAGCTCCGGCAGGCGGTCACCTTCAAGACGTTCATCGGCCTGTCCTACTGGGAGAGCGGCCACCAGTAGCCCGTCGTCCACTGGGATACCGAAGAACTCCCAGCCTTCGGGCTCATCACATTCAGGGTCGTAACCACCCAGTCGCAATGCCAACTGCTTGCAGAACGAGACATCTGGCTCTGAAAGCGGAGCAGCACCTTTGCGGAGAGAGGTTACTTTCTGATTCATGCGGAGCATGTCATAGACGCTTTGACACTTTCGATTCAAAAGCAAATCTGTCCAAGTGCCATTCACTGAATTAAACGCTACCCCGATGTAGCAATAGGTTTTGTTCCGAACAGTGATCAGCTGAGGCCAGCTTGCGAGCATCAAGAACGTTGTGGCGCCCTTTGGAGCCCAGTCAGTCATGAAGTTTCCAAGACACGCAAACTGAACAAGGCGGTGTGTTGGATGCCCGCATACTTCTCCAGAAAAATCTGGAACATGGATGTTGTTTGTCAGATATACAGGCACCCATGGGAATGATGCAGAGTGATCCTGGATTAACAAAGATGGCTCGCCAATGGGTACATCTTCGTAGTCGATCTCTTGAGCATTCCACCCCAAGTAGTCCAAGACCTTAAGCCAGCCTTCCCAATTGGCCTGTAATGTTAGTGAGGCCGCAATAGCAACTCTATCGTTTGAACATTCAGCACCTAATGCTAGAGCAACTGACATTTCATTTTGTGCAAACGCATCCACGTCAACTTCATCTTCAAAGTCATCATCTTGCTCTTCCTCACTTCCAAGCTCGCTCAGGTCGAATTCATTAAACGCCCCACGACTTGATGGGGACAAGCACTGGAGTATGACTAGAGCAACCGGTGGAATGATTTCAAAATCCTGGATCAGGATATTGACGTAGCGCTGCAGCCTGGCTTGCAACTGCTGTGGAGGTAACTCGTCGTCGAAGCGAGAGCGCGGGAGGTTGTTGATGGCATAGACCATCACTTCCCAGGACCCAAAGCCGCAGAGCGAAACCAGAATTTCAGCAGACTCTTCCGCGGATAGTTGGCACGACGCTGAGCAAATGCTCACCCATGTCTGAGCCCGGTCGACACCACTCATTACAAAGGGTTCATGGGTCATGCTGGCCTCCGAGGCCCGTTTGAGATAGGAAATTAGAGTATCAGTGATAGAGCAAAATGGAGAGAATTTGAAGGGCTCGTTAGAGTTCAGAGCCAGGGAGAGGAGGCCGGCGTCGCTTATATATGCTGTATATAGCTTAGTTGTGATGGCGTGACTGAAGAGTTGCCCTGGTAGATGTGTGTACAAGGCTGCAAGTGCAGCCTTGAAGCTAGTCAGAGACTGTTCAGTCCTCGTAAGAGTTGGTGTAGGAGTCGACCTTCTGGCCGTTCTTAACAAGTTCGACAGTCATCTTGTTCCGGTCAGGCTTAATTTGGAACGGAGAGCTGGTATCCCAGGACTTCACCACCAACGTAACAGTGGCGTCAGTGGCGTCTGAAAACTCGTAGGTGAAGCCCAAGGCCATGATGCTGGGGTCTTTACGACCGCCCTGCATACCGGCGCGCTCTGCTACGCCGGTGGCCACCGCAAAATTACCCTGTTCAACTGCCTGGTCGATCGCAGCCTTCAGCTGGTTGAACAGGTCTCCTGCCAATGTTTGGGCGGTATTCATCCTGGGCTCCTTAGGTGTTGTAGGTCTTTTACTTGGGTCAATGGACGTCAGTGCTGGCTGCCTCTCAGGCGCCGGCAGCAGGACCCTCATCGCGAATATCAGAGGATGGCGCATCGCCGGGAATTGGGATAAACCAGCCTGGCCGGAAATAGCGAAGGGTCACCTCGCTGTAGTGGCTGAGGCCTTTTGCCAGGGGCAGCATGACAAGGATCGAGGTCACAATGTGGCCCGAATCCACGAGGGTGCTGAAGACGGTCCAAATCAGCGCGAGGCATACAACGGCAAGGCTCAAAGCCAGGCCGATCACAACGGGGTCGCTAAGAGCCTGGGCTCGCTCAGGGCTGATGAGCTTTCTTATGGGCATGCTGCTGGTCTCAGGTTAGAAGCGAAGGAAAGCCTTGTCATTAGCGTGTTCTTGCACAGATAAGATTTCACCGGGCTTCACCTGCTTCAGATAGCCGTCGAGTTTTGGCTCATTTTCACAGGGTGACACGCAACGAATCGCCCAGAGATATGCATTCTGGGCGTCGCCCGTAGCCAGGTATATTTGTGCGAGTTTCGCAGGTGCTGCAAGGCTGCCGGTGCTCCATGCCTGTTCAAGAGCTGCGGAGGCAAGGCCAAAGTCCTGCTGCACGAACTTGCCCTCAAGGGCCAGGCTGCCGGCTAGGTAAAGTACCTGGGCTGAAGCACCGGGTTTCTGTGCAAGCTGCAAGAGAACTGGAGCAACCACTTCGCGCGAGCGATCGAGATCAAACTCGAACAAACCGCGAGGCGAGGTATCGCCAAATAGATGCACCAGCGCTTGCTCGTTACCCGCCTTAGCTGAATCCACTACTAAGGCTGTTCGCTGCTCTGCTGCAGCGTCCACTTGTTCTTGCAGAGAGATGGCCACGTTCTTGAGAGGGGCCATCGCCTGAGGGCTCACCCCCGCAAAAAGCGGACCTTCAAGTTTGCGCCTCCAGTGTTCACTGCGCACTATTGCTTGGCTCAGAGCTTCGTGAGCAGCGCTGAAGTCATCAGTGCCCGCCGCTTGTTCGCGGAATTCTCCAACCAGCTGGATGAGGCTGTTGCCCTCATCAACCAGGGCCGTGAAGGTGTCAATTCGTTCCGCATGCTCCTCGGAACCACATCCGCTTAACAGCAGCGCGCAGGCCGCAGTAATGAACAATCGCTTCAAAGACATTCTCTCTACCTTAATGACGGCTTGGCATTGGCCGTAGCTGCTGGGCAGAGCTGTTCCGAACGGAACAGCTTCTGAGTGCTCAGCGAGGATAACGGGTTTGCAGCTTGCCTCTAGACCAGGCCGCTAGTTTCCCACATACCATTACTGCGGTTGCGCCAAAACATCCACGCGAAGTTCCGAGTCTGCAGCGGAAGGCGCCTGGCAACCGCCGGTGCTTCAGTAGACAAGTAAGCCGGATACAGCGGGCTCACGTGATGAGCCACCAGGGCCCCAGGCCTCGCCCGAAACTGTTGTGCCTTCCACATCGACACAACTGGACGTAGTCATCTGGATGGTGGTCTGGTCGACCACGATCTGAGAGCGAACAAACTTTGTGGTGTCATCAGCGGGCCCAATAAATCGACCTATGCAGACACGGTAGAGGCGGTGGCCTTCGGTACCGGTAGATTGTGCAACGGCGATGGGGAATAGAATGCTTCCGCTCTCGGGCGGTTGGGCCTCAAGCCGTTGCTGACCGGTGAAGGGCTGAGGACCCAGTCGCTCATAAAATCCCCGCGGGGTGCGAGAAGGATTAGATCCATCGGCAGCGCGCAAGACGATCTTCTTCCCGGTCAGCAGCACACACGATGCCCCATTGTTTGGCTCGGCCACCGTGTCCAGCACCGGCATAAGCACAAGAGGCCGTTTGGGGGCGCCAATGGTGGCTACCTCACCATCTACCAGTACGTTCAGAGCAATATCATTTGTGCTCTTCGCGTCCCAGGCGCACACACGATAGGTGGCGACCTCTTTCAACGAAGCGATCGTAGCCTCCCGATTGTTGTTCAGGGACCAGGCGCCCCTTTCACAACCGAAGCTGGGGCGATTTCCGCACTGTCCGACGTTGTCGGCGATTATTTCTTTGCTGTCCTGCTCTGAGTGTGTCGATGCCGCGGCCAGGCCCCACAGTTGCATCAGGGCCAGTCCGAACAGGGCTATTGCGACTCTATACATGGAAACGTTCCCTCGTCTTTCGCGCAGCGCGCGTTCGAGGCTGACCACCGTGATCAGCCAACCCGAATCACAGGGTAGGCGAAAGATGGACGGGGCGGCACCGGCGGACGACGTCCACCAGCGATACACACATCATAACCAAGCACTATCTGGACTCGACTCCTCCCCCCTGAAACTCCCTACCCACCGAACCGCCCGAGTTGGATCTGCGTTGACCTGAAAACCCGCACGGACACCTTGTTCAACCTCTTTTGCTTTTCTTTTCCCCATCTTTTCCAAGCGCGGGCGGCTGGCCAGGGCAGCGGGGCCGCTCTTAAAGGGGTTGATCAGGGCGAGGGGGTATCAGGAGGGGTGCGAGGTCTTCGGGACACCCTTCGTTATGATGTGTGTATGACCCCTGAGGATGCTGTAGACGGTAGGTCCCGGCCTGATGTTTAGGAATGAAGTCGGTTCGACCAAGGGCTGTTGCTCTGGCCAGCGGCCGCAGGGTGCATGCAAACTCATCCCCGGGTAAGGGAAGGCATCGGCCAGAAGGAGGCACCGTGGCGCGAACCAGGATTCACCTGACGCCGGCAGAGGCTGCCGCGAAAGGCTTGCTCTGCAGGAGCAGCCTGAAGGCCGATAGATTGATGCCGGGCCCGCACACCAAGCCCGCCGGCAGCGTCTGGCAAGGGCAGGGCGCTTATCAGGTCTACGACCCCGCCGAGTGCGTGCCGTGGCGTTGGCAGCCTGGTCCAGCTCAGCTTCGCCGCCAGGCGGTGGCCACGCAGGCGCTGCAGCTGCTCGAGGCCGACTGCGCCGTACTCGACGTCGAGAGCACAGGTCTCGGCGCCGGCGACGAAATCTGCGAGATCACAGTCCTCGATGCTTCCGGGCGCGTCCTGCTCGACACCCTGGTGCGCCCATCCCGGCCGATTCCTGCAGAAGCCAGCGCTATTCACGGCATCACCGATGACATGGTCGCCTCGGCGCCCACTTGGGAAGAGGTGGCTGCACGCTACGCCGCGGCCGTCGCCGATCGCACAGTCGTCACCTACAACGTGGCATTCGACAAACGCCTTATCGAGCAGACGCATGCCTTGCACGGTTTGCGTGCTCCACAGCTTTCTACGGCCTGCGCCATGTTGTTGTACGCGAGCTGGCATGGTGAATGGGACAGAGACCGGCAGTCTTGGCGCTGGCTCAAGCTCAAGGACGCAGCCAAGGCCTGTGGCGTCGACCAACCAGGTGCACATCGCTCACTGGCCGATGCGACAATGGCCCTGGGCATCCTTCAGCACTTGCGACGGTTTACCAGCGGCAGGTGTCCTCGTCGGCAGAAACCGACCGGCAATTGACGGTGGTTGATATATATCTGCCTTCTTCGGGCACGAATCCTGCCTTTGCCTGATATGAAATCAATACAGGCAAATTGCCAGATGTCTCCCGTAACACCACAATGACCCCTGCACCAAGTGCGCAACAATTAGGGGTATATTGACGGATATCTGACTCGCTCAAGGGATTGGCCTGACCGACACGCGCCCCTATAACGTCGCCGCGTGGGCTGCTGACAACGTGATCCTTATGGCACCGCTCAGCTTGATACGCCGCCGAGCACTACATAGGCACCGCGTTCGTCCGTAGAATGTGTGCAATAGCGCTCACCACTAAATACGCAGCCACAGCTATCACAATGCCAGATGAGACCAGCGCCAAGGACGGTCGCATGACAACAGAACCGCCTAAGGTGCGGCCATATACTCCGCAGTACGACAGATCGACGAACGAACAAGACCGTTTTCTCGATTATTGTCAGCGCAACAAGTGCCTGGTTACCGTGATCCTGGAATCCGGCCTGGCCCTGCAGGGTATGGTGGTTGAGCACGATAGAAAGGCGCTCATGCTCGGGCCTAAGCGCTCGAACAAGGACGTGCGCTTCATCGCCAAGTCATATATCAGTCTGATCCGCGCCGAAGAGATCCTTCCGCTCTTCCTCGAGTACCGCGGCAAGGGAACTCATCTCACCAGAAAGCGCGGCAGGCGCGAGGCAGCACAAGCCAGAAAGGATGCTGAGGCCGGTACCGGCGTAGTGAGACAACCTCGTGCGGCCAAGCCGCGCGCTCCAAAACCGGCCAAGCCGAAGTCTGCTCCTGTACCTGCAGGCGCAGCCGACAGTAAGCCCGCAGTGAAGATCGTGACCAAGCGCCGCCGGCGTACGGATTGTGAAGACAGCAGCGATCGTTAGCACTTAACAGGCTTCTGGTGTCTACGTCCAAGATGCTTCATGTAGGGACGAATCGCCTCTTCGCTGTCGCCAATAAGATGCACCATGGCCTGGGACGCTAACTTAGCATTGAGCTCAATGACCGTCGCCTCGTCGACCTCGACCTTCCCGGGCTTGAATCTCTCTGACTCACAGATCATCAAAGCCACCCGAGGCGATATCGGGTAGAAGAAGTCTGCATGCTCAGGTGCAACAAACTCAGTCTCAGAAACACAGGCGTGCACGTTCACTACCGGTTGATCCGCAGTGATGAATGGCTGTTGGGTGTTGTTGATTAGGAGGGCATACCTTTCATGCCGGCGGCTCGCATAAAGGTTGCGGCCGATGCTCATGCCAAACATGTAGCTGATGAACCACCAGCCGTGCTCAACGGTATCTGCAATGGCGATCTCAGTCGGGTTCCCGCGCGGGAAGACTCGCCGAATACTGTCCCTGAAGGTCTTCGTCCTGGAGATCTGGTGGCCGAAGAAGATCATGAACTCAATCATGTTCCGATCGCTCTGCAGCACACTGATATCTTCATTTGCCAATGCGTCCAGAACGTCACGAGCGCTTCGCTCGTGCACAGAGTGAAGGTTCTCGACCAGGTTGCATTTCAGGGCGTGGATGCGTTCCTCTGCCTCCCGATTCCTAGTTCCCGAGTTCAAGTAGAGGGTCTCTACCTGCTGCAGCTTCAGAAAGTCGTTCAGGTAGGACATGTGGAGCTGATGCAGATCGCTAGGGCTCTGCCGTGAGAATCCTCGGATCACCTCAATCTGGGTTTTGGTCAGCGGCGTTACCTTGTACAGGTAGTCCTCGACCACGAGCGCTCGAACGCTGTCGTGAGCTATCCGCCCATTCTTCGTGCTGTAGAACACGTTCTTGGTGCCGCGCCCCCACCGGGCCAGGTAGTGGGCCCAGACATAGTGATGCCGCTTCTTAGCCTCGAGATCCTTGCGCGACATGTGGGCTCACCGTGAGAAATGTGAAGGCAAATTCTCAGTGAGAACACCGACTGTCAATGCTCCGCAATCGCCGTAATGCGCTTCGGCAGAGTCAGGTTCTAGTAACGGCCAGCTTGGAAGGGAGGTAAGGGTGCCAGATGAGGCCTCCGCCCCCTGACGCCAAGAGCGTCTATAAAGGGGCGGAATAGGGGCGCCGTTTAGTGGCTGACGCGGTTGTCTCGCGCAGCGGGTGCAGTTTTCAGCGTGGATTGAAACGGGCCTGGCCATGTATTCGCGAGGGTAGCGAAAGTGACCTCTTCGCCACCGGCGGAATTACGCTTTTTTACCGGATGATCTCCACTGTCCAGGGTGAAGAATTCAGAATCCGGTGAAATTTGATCAGCCTTGCCTACTGAATAGGTCCGTGGCTCGTCTTTGAAGTCGACATCCCAGTCATAGGCGAAATTCTTCAAAAACCGGACGGAGACGCCGACACGCTCTGCTGTTTCCTTGAGGGTCAACACTTCACTCAACGCACAGACCTTCTCGTAGAAGGCGTTCTGTCGCTGCCAAAGCAGCTTGCGTCCTTCCAGCTCCTGACGCGGTGTCACACGAAGTTGGCCTGGTTGTATGACTGGTGCAGGACGCTCAACCTTACGAACTGTTCGGGTCTGGCGTGCAACTGCAAAGTCTTTACGAATCCGCCGGCGATCGGCGTCATCACGTTCACTTGCAGCAAGAAAGTGGAAGCCCTGCTCGACAGAGATATCCCGCAGTCGCCCGGCACTGATGCCGACAATCCGGGCTGCTTCCTTCATCGTATAGCGCCCGCATAGCGGTTCGATCTTGCGATAGAAATCTTGCAAAGCAGCATTCTCAGCTTGCTTTGCCTTTTCTGCGAGCTCAGGGCTCACGACCAGTGAACTGCACATGAACACACCCCTCTACTGTGGTTTGAGAGGGGGGCCCGAGTTCGGACTGCGCAGTGGAAGGCTTCTATTGCAGGCGCTGCACCCCGTGGAAGGCGAGCGAGCTGCAAGATGAGTAGCGCGGGAGAGATCCCGGTCCACTTCAATGCCAGCTACTGCTTGGGCAGAGAGACCTAGTCTCCCCCTCTACACTGTGCCCGGCCGCGGGATAGTTCCCTGCACGCCAGACTTTATGAGCCAAATTCTTGGCTTCGGCGGTGATATTACATCGCCGTCACGTCTGAGAAAAGCATCACAGCCCGACTGAGGAAATGAAACGTCCGTTTGTCGACCAACGGCGCGTGTGTTAAAGCTTCGGTCGCCCTCAGAGAATGTGACGCAAGTCACGCCCCGTAGAGGGCTCGCAAACGTGCGAAAGGGTGAGCGCAGGAGGGGCAATTCAAGTCGTCGCTGGTGGATGCCGGCAGGTTCAGGAAGTCATGGATGTCTATCAGAAACCAGGAAGCTTCTTTAGCTTCACTCATTCAACGTCGTACCGAAATCCTCACTCAACTCTCCAGCACCGATCGCCGGCGTCCGTCCGAGGCGTTTAACTACGGTGACCACAACCCGTTCCTTGTGGCCTTGGCCAACTGTGACCGCTGCGGGCACACCCCCGAATCGCCTCACGTAACAGCTCGAGTGAGAAACCGAACCTGGTGGGTCGTAAGCTGTAAATGTGGTCATGTGAGTGGGGAAGGGCAGCGAGAGCCTTGGATGGCGTCGCTTATGTGGAACGCTAACAACCTGAGGAGCCAACGCTATCAGGACCTTCCACTGTTCGATTTAGCCTGCCTCGATCAAGAGGCAGCAAAGGCAAGAGTCCGGGGTATCCGCGAAAGCCTAACGCTCCGACTAGACCTATGCTCACTTGACTGCTCGATCGCCGCAGTTGATCGAACACACCCTAGGCCAGGCCAACAGTACCGTCTTCGTTTAGACGCCTACCTCAAGTGGGCAATGCTCGCGAGTCGTTTGATTAAACTCGCCACAGCCAAGAGGCAGCCCAGGAAGCAAGAGCTCCCCGGGCTAACTGGCATCAGCCAGGAAGCGGAGCGAAGCTGACACGGCGCTCCTTGTACAACTCGTTGTAGGTTTTATCGCTTACCTGCGACATTTCTGGCAGCGACTTAACGCCCAGGATAGCGTCCGTAGCTGAGCTATCGAACGGCACATCGCCACTCGACTTGACCACGGTTGCTTCGTTGACGGTACCGTCACGCCCAATCTTGATCAGGATATCTACAGACATCCCAGGTTTTGCTGAAGTCGGCTTCTGCCAGTTGGCCATGATGCGTTGTGCAAGGACCTCATCAAGATTTCCCTGTGCGACCGGCTTGGACACGGCCGGTGATTCTGCCGCCGGCGCGGCTGGACTTGCTTGCTCGACCTGAGGAGCAGGTGTTTGGTTGTGGATATCGGCATTCGGCTTGACCGGCTCAGCTCCACCAGGCGCAATCTCGGCAGGCACAGACTCCTCGGGGCCGACACTCGCTGGTGCCTCTGTGGCAGGCGCACCTACCGATAGGACCGACGCGGGATCTTCAGCGCTCTCTGCTTTAGCCGGCCCGGTACCAGTCGCCACCTCCAGGATTGGCCCAAGCGCAATCAGATTGGTGGTCAGCTGGGCGAGCTGGCGTTCAATCCGATCCGCACGGTCTTTTTGCACCTGAACGTCAGTTACCGCCTTTGTCGCAGCTTCCTGAGCTGCAAAGGCTACTACCAGCGCCAGCGCAGCGACTGCTGCCAACACCAGCGCCACTACGGATGCCAGCAACGCTACCTGTTTTTCACTCATGTCGTCCCCCTTGGTTGGTGGTCGATAGGGTAACGACCTGGGGCCAGCTGGCCACTGAAAACGGCGCAACCAAATTCCGTTACGGCGTTTCGAATGGGCAGCAGCTGCACCGCCGTTATAGTGAATGAGCTACTGGTGCGATGGTAAGAAAGCGATGATCAAGATCTATGTGGATGCGCGCGAGGCTTCTTCGCGCGTCACCGAGGTGCTGAAAGAGTCTGCCTCAATTGAGCTCGCCAACCTGGAGGTAGGCGACTATGTCCTTTCACATGACACGGTGGTCTTGCGGCGGACGGCGAACGAGTTTGTAGAGGGAGTGCTGCAGGAACGCCTGTTCAATCAAGCGAGCAAGGCCAGGCTCCAGTTTGGTCGGGTCGTGATTCTCGTGGTTGACGGTGATATCTACAGCACCTCGCAGGCCGTGATGCCCGAAATGCTCGACAGCGCCATGAGTCGCCTCACCGTTCTGCTTGGCTGCAGTGTATTCCACACTCGATCACCACACCGTACTGCGGCCCTGATCTTCCGGATGGCCAAGCACGCCCAGGAGGGCAAACCTGCTGAATCAACATTCCGGCGGGGCAAGGTCGATTCAGGGTTGGGGCATGCGCTCTATGCGCTTGAAGGGTTCTCGGCAGTCAGCCCCAGCACCAGCCGAAAGCTCCTTCAACACTTCCGTTCAGTGCATGCGGTGGTCAACGCTGAACCTGACCAGCTCCAGGAAGTTCACGGAATCGGCCCATCAAAGGCTGAACGCCTTTATCAATCGCTGAGGTGGGAGTTACCTACCGGGGTAACCGCTAACGATGGCGTATCACTCTTTGCCGAACCGCCCTCAGTAGAGAGCCGGTGAGCTGGCTGATTGCGGGCCTAGCTAGGCCCGCAAACTATGGCGGGAAGTCAAAGCCTGGGCGTGCTATTCGGCACGAAGGGTCAGCACTCTTTGCTTCAGGTACTTCTGATAGATGCCGGGGTGCACAGTAACCATCTCGGGGATCTGCCGTAGATCAGACGCGGCCTTCAACACAGAGTTGTCGACCGCGTCATCACCAGAGCCCTTCACGATTGCGGCGTTGGTGATGACCCCATCCTGAGAGAAGGTAAGCTGCAGCTGAGCAACCTCACCGCTGAGCAGTTCAACCGGCGGCTCCCAAACACGCATCAAGCGCTCAGTCACGACACGATCAAAGTTCGCGACGCCCTTCAGTTCAAGCTCGGCGTTTTGCTTCATGAGCTCTGACTGTTGCTCAGCTATGCGCGCATCCTTGGCGGCCTGCTCAGCATCCAGCGACTCACGGGCAGCCTTGTAGGAATTGGCCTGGGCGAGTGCATTGCTCATCGTCTGGACGTCCTTTCGCATTGCCAGCAACTCCTGCTGGATAGTGCCCTGCTGCTCTTTCGCGTTCTCCGACAGGCTTGCTGCGTGCACGGCTTTCGCTTCGATGTCGAGCAAGCGAGCCTCCTGAACCTGCCACTTGCTGTCCACGTCCGTTGCAGCATCAAGCGCAAGATGCGACGCATACAGGGCGATGGTCGTCAGGGCGGCCAGCACAATAATGACCATGGCCAAAACCGCGGTCAGGGTGGTGCGCTTGATATTGACAGTCGATCTGTCGGACGAATCCACGCTCAAGGTTGCAGTGTTCATTGGCGGCTCTGCTCGAGGAGATGATCAGGACCAGGACAGGCCTGGCGCATAACAAGCCGACATTCTCTCGCGCCTAAAGCAACGCTGCGAGCCAAAACCATGCAACCAAATCCAGCCGTGTAGGCCTGGGAACGTTGTCAAACTCGGGTAGCCTGGCGAGATTGCGAGGAAGAAAAATCCCCGCCGGAGCGGGGATGGGTTGGACAGTCGCCTGTTAGGGTTTCGCCGCCTTCTTCGGCGGTTTCTTCGCGGCGGTCTTGGCCTTACCACCTGGTTTCTTGGGTGGCGCCAGAAGAGCTCCGATATGAGCCGGCGGCTTGACCGGCTGCATGACCACTGCAGCTTTGTCTCCCTTCTTGGCTTCTGTGGCGATCTTCTCGTTGACCGCTTTATAGAGGGCAGCTGCTGCATCCGCGATTGTCTTGGGGTTCTTGGCCATGCATGCGCCAATGAACACGATCAACGCCGTCACGACCTTGATGGTCTTGGCCACCTGCTTTGTTCGCCGGATGAACTCCTGAACATCTTTACTGACAGCATTGATTGTTTCCAGATCTTGGGCGTTCTTGGCACCTATGATGACAATACGGTCTTCCTGGAACTGACGAAATTCATTGATCAACTGACGGCGCTTCTCTCTTAAAGCGTCCTTTTCATTACCCTCAGGGTGCGTCCGAAGCGCAACATTGATATCTGCGATTTGTTCTAAGCAGGTGTCGGCAAGGTTTGCTTGAGCTGCCTGCAATTCTGAAACCATGGTTTGACTTGCCATCTCATTCTTCTCCCTTCACATTATCAACGGCGTCAGCCAAAGCTTTAGCTTTGCTTGCAAACTCTTCGATACTCTGAAGCGTTGCGTCCTTATCGAGGTCTTCAAACTTGTCGTCAAGCTCAGCATTGGCAACCAGAAGCGCTGAGCCCGCTGTTTTCAACTCTTTAATTGCATTGGCGCCTGATTTCAGACCTTTCCTTTTTTCTACGATATCGTGCAGCAGAAGACGGTGGGGTATGAAGTACGAAAGTGGTAGCTTCTCATTCTTGCACACGTCTGGCTTTGATCCCTTGAGCTTGCAGACAGTCCTTTCGGAGGTCGGACCATGTGTTACGGCCGCAAAAACCAACTCTGACTCAACAGCCTGATATGCGCCGTCAACAAATGAGTTCTCCTTCGCATAATAATCATCGGCAAAACTGGTCATTATTGCGATATGCCGAGCAATAAGTGATTTATTGTCCCGAATGATTTTTAATGTCTTTTCCTTTACTTCATGACTGACGTAAATCTGCGCAAGGTTTTGTGCAAGCAGAGTAGTTAGATTCACCTCGGCATCAGTGAACAATGAAGTACCGTCGCGGCCTTGAAGCTTTTTGACGACATCGCCCATTTTGGATAAATCACTATCAAGGTAGGCAGGATCTATTCCGACAGTAAGGGCGAGAGCTTCAGCATATCCACTAACGATCGTCTTGCTTATCGCAACACTCTTTAGCCCCTCACTATATTTATCGCACCTTGCTAGCTGATCCTTTACACCTTCCTCCCCGGTGTACTTGTCATCTGCGTAATAGTGGTACCGCATACCTTCATAGCAATACTCGTTTGTCTTGGTCACAAGTTCACCATAGCTCTTAGCAAAGCTAGTCGAACTGTCTTTAAAGCTATTTATGACCTTGACGTTGTAAGAACAGCCAGAAAGTACAACCGCAATTATCAATCCAAACATCAACCTGATGACGCTCATACGAACCACCTCCATATACCAGCTCCATGCTGGCCGGTTTCATACCAAGGCGGCTTTCACACCATCCCTGGAGTGCTGGCTAGGTGGCAGAGTGCCACCCAGTAAGAGAGGTAAGACTAGGGCTGAAGGAAGTGCAAACCGGTCAGACGGCTTGCCTACAAGGTGGATGTCGTTGATACACAGAGGCCCGGTTTAGTCCGGGCCTCTTGAAGTGCGATGAAGGGAGTGGCTGGCTACTGCTGCGCCCTTAGCGCAGCTAGCCTGGCAGCATCGTACAAAGGGAGCACCTTCGGGAGCGCCTCCTGGATTCTCTTGCTCCGCGATTCGTCAGACGGATGCGTGCTGAGGAACTGGGGGAGGTCACTGCCATTACCATTTCCTTCTTCAGCCATTTTTCTCCAGAGCACGAGTGCCGCCCTCGGGTCATATCCCGCTCTAGCGGACAATTCCAGCCCAATAAGGTCCGCTTCACTCTCGTCACGGCGAGAAAATGCCAGGCCCACTCCAGCATCCAAGCCCTTGCTTATGACTGTCTTCCCAACTGACCCTGCGCCAAGCGCTGCAGCCCCAAGCGTGCCCGCAATTTCAAATCCAGCCTTGCTCGAGAGCTGCTCTCGAGAATGCTCTCGGATTCCATGCGCGATCTCGTGCGACAGAACAATCGCCAGTTCATCGTCAGTCAGCCTCAGTCTGTTCAGAAGGCCGGTATAAACGATGATCTTCCCGCCCGGGCCACAGTTGGCATTCACCATGTCGACGTCGATAAGATTCACAAACCAACCCCAGCGCTCAGCGCCTGGCCGAAACGCCGGAACCTGCGCGACTAGATCGCCGGCAATACGCATGACTCGTTGCCCGGCCGGGGTTTCGGTTACCAGCTTGCCCTGCTTTTCAGCGCTGCGTATGGCGTTGCGGTAGGCAATCGCATACGAGCCATTCAGCTCCCGGGCTGGGAGGGGATCGAACATGTACTGGGTTCGGTCAACTCCGACGACCCCTGGTTGAGTTGTTTGAATCCCAGTACAGCCGCCAACCATGAGTAGCAGCCCGATCAGCAAGCCAACGTTAAGGTTTGTCTTCATCACACACTCCGCACCTGAGCCGCTATCGGCTGGCCGACAGTGAGCTGTCGGCACAGAACTTCAAAAGAACAGATAACGCCTCATCAAGAGTTGGCCACTACTGGGCACTGGAGCCTTTAGCTTCCCAGGCCGGAGTTGAGATTGCCGGCATAGAAATTCGCCCAGCTTTAGCGGCTTCATCACGGCGGGCTTCATAGAAGTACGGGAGTGATTCAACCGGCATCGAATCATCAGCTCCAACCAAGAATATGCGGGTCTCGTAGCTGTCAGGCACCGGCCAATCCAGAAGCACGATATTCAGCGCCGGCGCCTGTTTGATCTGCTCCCATGCAGATAGCTCCCGGGCTCGATGCAGAATCATCAGCTCCAGTGGAACCATCTCCGCGAGGTCTTTGCTCGGTGCCTGATCGATCGCCCACAGGCCGAAAACTAACCGAAGCTGAGTGTCAGGCTGGCGGGTCAGTTTTGTCAGTTGCTCAACCTGGTCACGGTATTCGTGTCCCTTGCGATCAATGAGATCCAGCATTGCTTGGGTGGTTGAGACTGCTCTACGCACCCCTTTGATCGGGGAAAAGCTCATGATCGAGATGGAGCGGAATCGAGGAAGCATGCAGGTCATTCCGTAATCGGCCGGTGTTACAGCGTACAAACCCGAGCTGAGCTTGCAACCAGAACTGGTGGGAGGAAGTGCAGCGGAAGCCTTCTACTACTGAAATTGCGGCCTTCATTTTGACTGGTCACCCCCTGCGACGTCGTTATATTGGCCACCTCTAACGCCACTCCACTTCGTAGAGGACACCCCAAATGGCGCAACAGCAGCAGATCACTATCAACTACCTGGAGCGCGCTACCGCCGCGCTCAGCGCGATCGGCATCAACTTTGACCGCAAAGCTGAGCCGGCGCCCGTTCTGGCCCTGCTTGAAAAGCTGCGTCAGTACGACGAAACCAAGGTCACACAGATCGCGATTGCCATGCAGCAAAGCTCTGCGTTCCATAAGACCGTTCGCGAGCAACTCGGCGGCCTGGATGTCAGTCGCCACTACCAGGCGATCACTGATTCCTTCGGCTCGATCGGCGAAGACGCAAAGAAGATGGCGGGCTACGTCGCTGATGGCCAACTCGACTGGAAGGAGAAACTGGCCATCGGGTTCATGAAGCTGCGCCGGGGGTCTATCCCGGAGCGATTCGACACTATCCGACTCAACTACCTGCAGGCGACTACCACGGTAGGTAAAGAAATCGAACGGGAGCAAGTGATCCGAACTGCTTATCAGGATTTCGATCTCGCCATGGGGCAGGTAAAGGTCGCTGCTGAAGAGCTGCTGCAGATCGCGACAGCGCAACTCGACAGTCGTCGTGCGGCCTTGGACGATGCAAACAAGGCCCTGGAAGCAGCCCAGGCCTCTGGTCAGAACGGTGTAGCCATCGCCCAGCTGGAGCTTGTGGCTCAAGAAGCGCTGCGTGCCTACCAGGTGGAGGACAAGTCCTACCAGATCTGCAAGGACATCTCTGAAGACCTCAAGGTTGGGCAGAGCACCACGCGCGTCATCATGGCCCACCTCGAGCAGGTCGCCACTGCAAAAGACCGCCTTCACGCCCGCATGATCTCTTTCTTCGCCGGGCAAGAAAGCGTGCTCACTGCTCTTTCGGTGGCCTTCACTGCAGGCAACGGCCTTGCCGCTGCAACTAAGGTTCTGGAAGCACAGAAGGCCGGTACCGAAGCAGCAATCGAGTCTCTCGCAACGACCTCCCAGGTAGCCGTACGTGACGCTATCAGCGCAGGCTACGGCGCGGCACTCAGCGCTCATCCTGTCAAAATGCTCGGTGAAGCTGTCGTTCAGCTGCAAAGCGACATGGTCGGACTGATCCGTTCTGCCCGTGAGTCCGCCACCAGCACCGTTAACGAGATCGAATCTGCGACCATCGCCAATGAGCGCGCATTCGCCGCCATCGTGGCCAAGGCGGGCTAATGAAGGACATCACCCTGCATGAACAGATGGGGGCTATGGCGATTGTCGATGATCTTCGACATCGCCAGCTTCTGGTCAATGAGCAGCTGGACCTTCCCCGGCGCCGGGAGGAGGTCGCTCGAAAAATTCGCGACTACTACGAAAAGACTGGGATCACGGCCAGTGATGAGATCATCGAACGTGGCGTAAGGCAGTTCTTCGCTACTCGGTTGATCTACGAGCAGCCAGCGCCATTGGGGTTCGGTGCCCGGTTGGCATTGCGATTCCTTGTGAACCGCAAAGCCTACTTCAAGCGCTGCGCAGTCGGCGTGCTGTGTATTGGGCTCGGCTGGGCTGCTACGGCCGCAACATCCGGGCTCTATACCCGGTACGAGGTCAGCACTGTCAAAAGTACGGTGAGGAAGGCTGCCGAGGGCGTTCAGGACCTGCACAATGAGGCCAGCCGTCAGCGCGAATTGCTCAGCTCCACTCAACCAAGTAGTGCTGCTGCTCAGTACGCCTCGGTTGCACGACTGTCCGCCAGTATCACTGCGAACCTTGAGTCAGCCGGTCGTCTTCTCGACCAGCTGAACGATATGGCCATCCCGGACAAGATCAACACCGGCAATTACGAAGAGGTCGAACGCACGCTTGAGGCTAGCAACGGGACCTTCTACGACGCCAAAAGCGCCCTTCAACGCAATCGAGAGTCGATCAAGACCCTCTCCGCGATAATCCAGATCGCCAGCAACCTTCAGCAGACAACCAGTGCCCCCAGCTACATCACCGGGGCCGCGCGGTACCCTGACCTGCAGCCACTTGCTAAAGCAGCAAGCATGGCGCTGGAAACTGCCGATCAGGATGGTGGGCGAGCGGCCCAGGCCGCTGTTGATCGTCTCGAGTACTCGATTGGGCAACTCCTGCCACGTGATGTCTTGACGGAGAAAGTAGCCTCGCTGAGGGCTACATACGCCTCGATTGGACTGCCGGCATCTGATGCCTCGTTGATAAACGCTCGCCTTGATCTGGCTGAGCAGTCGATTGGCCGGCAAGACCTCGCATCGGCCGAGGCTGATTTGGAAGCCTTGTCTGCATCCGTCGCCTTTGCACAGCAGGCGCTCTCTATCGATGTGGTCAGTCGCTCTAGTGAGCGATCCGGCGTTGAGCGCACCTACCGTGAACGAGGCGTTTCAGGCCGAGCCTGGTTTGCCATTGTCGAGGCTACAGATGCTTCGGGGAACGTGATCAAAGTGCCGATTCTTGACGTTGAGACGGACAAGAAAGCTGTTGTCCAAACCTTCGGGGTTCGGATATCGGAGGCTGAGTACCAGCGGCTCAAAGAGGATAAGCAGCAGGATGGCCATATCGATAACCGGCACATGGGTACCAAGCCGGCAAAATCCCTGACCATTGACTGGACCCCGCGCACTCTCAGTGCTCGCCCTGACACCCTTATGAGTTGGTGACAGCATGAATCCCTCGACAATTACTGATGCCTTGCAACGAAACAGTCGTGAACGTGAAGCGTCTGTCCGGAAAGCAGAGAGAGCACTTTCGACTGCCCGCGAGCTGGGCATCGCCCTGGAGCAACGCGTACTCAGCTGCCTGAGCGAGATCGCTTCTGTGCAGCTGGAGAATCCTGGCCAGTGCACCAGTGAAGTACACAGCGAGATGAACCAACGCCGCGACGCAGAAAGTCGGCTGCGTGACGAGCTATCAAGCACCGAGATCTCCATCAGCAATCTGAATGAGATGGAGCGTGCGCTCACGGCCGATGTGGAAACGCTTGTTGGGCAGGTCAACCAGGCCCTGGCCGGCGATGAGGCCTACCTGCAGCTGGTAGACCGGAAGATGCAAGCTGCTGACCTGGCTCGCCGTCATGAGCAGTCACGCGTCGAGATCAAGTCAGAATGCGCCGGCAAGCTTGATGGGTACAACCAGCCTGTTTTCAGTTACCTGAGCTCCGTCAAATACGGTACCGACGAATACCGCAGCCGCTTCCTCATTCGAAGCTTGGAGCGCTGGCTGGCTGAGAAAACGAACTACCTGAGCAATGCGAGCAACTACGCCATGCTCAGCGCTATGCTGACTGGTGTCGATGAACGGGCCAGGCAGCTGAAGGCTGACTTTGAGGAAGCAGCCGCGGCTCTGAGCCGCCGCGTTGACGCAGCCATGTCCGCCGCCGGCGTGCATGGCCAACAAGGTCGTCTCGACGCCATCCGCGCCAAGATCAATGACAGCAAGCAATCTGCGAATGTGATGCACCGGCGCCTCAGCGATTTTGCTGCCGGCCGTGACTCACACTCTCAACGCGCACACGAAATCCTCATGCGCTCGATGAAAGTTATGTCCTATGGGGACATCCAGGATCTGGTCGCTCGCTCTGCGTCGACGCGCGACGATACTGCTGCAACCCAGCTTCGCAGCCTGAACCTGCAGTTGGAGAATCATCGGAAAGAGTTGCCGCGTCTTGAGGCAGAGCTGGAGGAAGCAACCAGTTCGTACGAGCGCGCAAAGAAGCTTGAGCGCAACCTGCGTGACTCTAACTACACCAGGTCTGGTACCCGCTACCGCGACGACTTGGATCTGAGTTCTCTGATCATCGGCTACATGGCCGGTGAGCTTTCAAGCTCACGGGTAGAGGAACGGGTTCGTAGCGCCAGAGAGGTTGACCGCCATGTCTCGTACCGCAACGACGATGATGACGATCGTGGCGGTTTCGATATCGGATTCGGCGGGGGCGGCTCGTTCTCAAGCTCAGATTCGATTGGTGGTGGGAGTTTCAGTACAACAGATAGCTTTTGAAGGCGTCATCGAATCACCGGATGCCTACAGCGCTGTAGGCATCCGCTAGAGATGCAGATCGAGGTCAACGTTCGATCTGCCTCGCTGGCAAATCACCTAGCTAGTTCTGCAAGCCCACTGTTAAACAGCTTCTCACCACCTCGAGCAGGGTGTCGAACCGCACTGACATCCTTTAGCCCGGCCTCGGCCAGCAGCGCTTCAGCCTTCCTCCCGATCGCAACAAAGACAGCGTCAGGAAATGCCTCCCGCAATAGCCCGATGGCTGGCTTGCCATGGTTGAACTCTGCACCCGTCGGGGTTCGATTTGTGAATGGTGCACCTGGTGCATGTGGGTGAGCTTGTAGCGCATTCCACAGCACAACCTCGTTCTCAAGCCCGTGCTTGTATAACGCCGACCATACCACCCGGGCGCTCTGTTCCCGTAGTGGCTTCGGTGCAGTCGAGAGCCGCCCATCAGGCCGGCTTACCCTCGGAATAGCACCAGCAAGTAGCTGCTCTTCGCAGGTGAATGCAACTCCTGATGATCTGCAGCCCAGGTGACCTGGTGCCTCGCCACAGAGAATCATCCGCGGCCGGCAGTCGAGGTGTTCAGCCAGGCGAGCGATGCGGATCTCTGGAGTGTTGAATTCCGTGTCATCTGAGCATGCTTCTCGCCAAGGGTTGAAGAGGTTTGGCAGTCCTACCGGTAGAGTTGCAACCAGGGCCCGGGCAAGATCTAAGTTCACTTCACATCCCCTACATCGTATGGACAGCAACGCCTGGTACCAGGACTGGTTTGCTTAGTCAGGTTTCGTAATCTGCAGAACTTCGCTTGGACTCTGTAGAACAGATTTAGCTGCTAGACCGCCAAAGGATATGGCTGGATCGATGTAGCGCATTGCGGACTTGATGTCCTTCCAGCCTACATAGCTCATCAGAGCCTTGAGGTCCCAACCATTGGCGGTGGCCCAGGTGGCGAAGCCGCGGCGTAAAGAATGGCTGGTGTACATCTCGGCCGAAATACCAGCGCGCTGCAGGATATTGCGCAGCAAGCTGATCAGACTGCCTGGGTGAAGTGCTTCTTCACCCAAGTTCCCCCAACGATCCAGGCGACAGAACACCGCGCCTCGGACAATGCCGGCGGTACTGATCCAGTCGTCATAGGCCTGCACTGGGCATAGGCGCTTCAGCGCTGGCACATAATGAGTTGTACCGAGGTTTTCACGATCGCTCTTACTTTGTGGCAGGAACAGGCGCATGCCGACGCCAACTTCGGCCTGTATATGCTCGACCTGCAGACGACACAGTTCGTCACTGCGAAATCCCCGCCAGAAGCCGATCAGTATTAGCGCAGCGTCACGCCGGCTTCGCAGCAGACTTGCAAGATCGTTGGACTGCTTGGCCTGTTCAGCTTCCTGCCCCAGCCATTGAGTAGCTAACTCAAGATGCTGCAACTGCAATGGTGCTGCCTGTTTCGTCTGCGCCGGGTGCAAGGTGCGGATGCCTTTGAGCACCTGTCGCACTACAGGTGTCTTGGTCGGATCAGGAAACCCTTGAGTGATGTGCCACTGTGCCAGTGCGGCCAGGCGCTGTTTGAGCGTGCTGCTGCTTAGCGTGTCCGCGTAGTCCACCAGGTATCGCACGATGCTGTCGCTCGTGGCAGGAAGAAAGCCACCCCAGGTCACCTCGAAGTGGTCGATGGCTGACTGATAGCTCCGACGAGTGTTCTCCCGCGTGCCGGCCTGCAGATAGCGATCGATGTCTTTCATCGCCCGAAATGCCCTCTGTGTACTGGAAAACGGCGGCTAAGCGACCGGTTGCGCCGAACGCATTGAATAACACTCCATTATTGTATCTAAGTCGAAACGGTAAATGTGGCTTTGATTTCTTGATTTGTACCATGTATATACATGGTATGTATCACAGTACGAAATAGTAGGAGCAGGTATGGCCCGCGGAGGCATCAACAAGGCCCTCGTTCACAAAGCCCGTCAGAGCATTCTGGCTCGCGGCGAGAATCCGAGCATCGACGCAGTACGGGTCGAGCTGGGAAATACCGGCTCGCGATCCACAATTCACCGCTATCTCAAAGAGCTAGAAGACGCAGACCACACCCTACCCGCAGCACCGGCACAATTCAGTGATCAACTGGCCAGCCTTGTCGCTCAAATGGCAGCTCAACTGCAGGACGAAGCCCGCGAGTCTGTGGCCAAGGAACGCGAACAATTGGCCCAGGAGCGCCGCGGCTACCAAGAGAAAATTCACCAACTTGAAATCCGCAACCAGCAGTTAGAAAGCAAAGAGGCCGGACTCACCGAGCAGCTGAAGGTTGCTGAGCAGGGGCTGCTGCAGGAGCAACACTTACGTCAGTTGGCTGAAGTCGAGGTCGCGCGACTGCGACAGGCAGAGAGCGACCAGGAAACTCGCCTGCAGGACCGCGACGCGCATATCCGTTCGCTGGAAGAGAAGCATCAGCACGCACGTGACGCCTTGGAGCACTATCGCCAAGCCAGCAAAGAGCAGCGAGAGCAGGAACAACGTCGACACGAGTCGCAGGTTCAGCAGCTGCAACTGGAAATGCGGCAACTGCAGCAGACCTTAATCATCAAGCAGGACGAGTTGACCCAATTGAATCGCGACAATGCGCGCCTTCTTGCCGAAGCTCGGCAGTTACAAAAAGAGCAACATGCGCAGCAACAGCTACTCGATCAAAAGACGCAAGCAGCGGAGGGTCTGCAGAACGAGCTCATCAACGCCGGCCGATCGAGTGAGGCTCTTGAAGAACGGTGTCGCGTATTGCAGGAGGATGTGTCCCGACTGAACGAATCCGTCACTATCAAGACACAACATGCGCAGGAGTTGCAGGAGCGGCTGATCGAAGCCACAGCTCAGTTGAAGCTACTTGGATTGAGCTCAGCAAAAGAAAACAGCGCGCCAACCGCATGAAACCCCACCAGCGACGCGAGCATGTATTCCCGGCCCAGAGTATCCATGCAGCCCAGCAGGCCGGGTGAAATATTCCGGCCGCAACTCTAGATCAAAGCCTTGGCAGAACGTCCTGCTCGAAGATCTGCAGCGGCGTGAGACCATCGATGTTGATGAACTCCCCCTGCATTTCGCACAGACGCTCCTGATATCCAGTGACAGCAACGATCCCGTAGCCAAGGCTACCGTTTTCAAGCGTAACCTGGCGGGAAGGTAAGTGACTCATGAGCTCGAGCATCGCCGGCTTATGCTGTTGAAGATATGCGTCTGGACTCAGCTTGCGCATCTGCAGACGTGACCTGAACTCGGGCGACATGAGTTGATCGGCTGTCACCCGATAGGGCTTGAACTCTTTCGTGCTAGCGATCGACGGCAGAGATCTTCCCATCGCTGCCGTATCGTAGGCCTGGTAGCGCACCGTGACGTCGACGACAACGAAGGGCGGGGCGACGACAACCGCATGCGCGGCCGTAAAGTCCCCTGAGTCGACTGAGTAGAAGTACCGCGGCGATCGTGAGATAGCAGAGGGGAAGGTGACTGTCAGGTTGCTCTTCGCCGTGTAGTTCCAAACCTGGAGCTCGTCGAGCATGCGTGATAACACGCCTGACGCCACGACACACAGGCCAGGTCGCCCATCTTGAGCAACTCGCTTGGACACGGCCTCGGATGCGACAAGTATCATCCGCTCGGCCCGGGCGAGTTCCTCTTCGGTGTACATTCTCGCCTCTACGAGACGGGCAACCTTGTTCAGAGCATCAGGATATCGAGCTTCCGCATGCAGAAACTCAGGCGTGTCGTGGATACCGGGACGGGTCGCATCAATTCCGTTGCGGGAGAACCAAATTTCCAGCTCTCGCAGAATGTCGGGATTGCTTAACGGCCAAGGAGTTGTGCCAGAAGGCGCGGACGCTGCGTCCCTTGCAGCCTGCAGTTTGCGTCGTCTTGCTTCACCCATAGACCCTGCTCCAACATTTGATCTGATGGAGCATTGTACTCATCGGCGGCCATGCAGACTGCTTCGCCTTACCCCCGCCTGATGCCAAGGCCACTGTTACTGGCGGCACGCTCTTCGTCGATCGAGTTGTAATAGATGTCGGTGGTGGTCTGAAGGCTTGCGTGGCGGAGATCCATCTGCAGGTGCTTCACCGGCCGAAACTCAGCATCAAACGTCGCGCCCGTGTGTCTGAGCCAATGCACTGTGGCGCTCTTCAGCTGATCACACTCATCTTGAGTGCGCCCCTCTGACAGCATCTTCTGGATGGCCCGATCAAACACCTCCTGCACCAACGAACGAATCTGCCGCGCCGATAGTCCTGGCCGACCACTATTGGTAGTGAGGAGGGGGGTGTTCTCTCCAGAGGCCGGCAGCGGTGTGAGGTTACGGCTCTCCCGATAACGTTTCAGGTATTCCAGGAAGTCAGGCTTCACTGATATCTCTGCCTGGACACCACCCTTGCCACACGCAGCAAACCACCAGCAATTCTTCCGCTTGAAGAAGGAGCCCATTGTTGGCTGCCAGGCGTCACTCCCAGCCAGATCACCAATCCGGAGATACATCGAGAAGAGGGCGACGACGATGAAAAGGCTTCGCTCGTATTTGGGGTCTGAATCAGCCATCTCGCGGGCCACATCCAGGAGGTAGTCCCACTCAAGCTGGGTGAGGGACTTGCTGGATCGTTGTTGCGGCTTCTGGCCTGTCAGCCTGCTTCGCTGCTTTATCGAGAATGGGTTTCGAACCTCATGCCCCATGTCGGCGACATGCTCGTAGAACGCGTGGCAGGTGGAAATGATCAACTCCAGTGTCGTGCGCTGCACCGTGTAAACGCCGGCAGCACCTGATCTCTGCTCACTGAAGGGTCGCCAGGCGCTGTTGAAGGTCATCGCACCCCCATCCAGCACGAAACGCCTGTTCGTAGTTGGCCCGATCCACTCAGACGCCGGCGTCTTGTTGAAGCGGACAAAGTCCTCAGCGTCCTGCAGGGAAAGATCCAGGATCGATCGCCCACGAATGATCCAACTCCATAGGAGCAGTCTCTCGACGAAAGTACGGTAGGTGCGCAAAGTAGAGGCGTTATGCGAGTAGCGCTTTACAAATTCACTGGCTATCGCATGGTCACCGGACACGTCAATTTCACGTGGAAAGCTCTCTAGGTAAGCTGCGACCACCGCACCGATGTGTTCCTCGTCTGCAGCACTCCCATCTGAAACGATCTTCCCGAAGAGTGGTCTTGGCTGGATAGCTATCGTCTTCAATGCGAACTGTCTCCAGGCATTCGCCAAGCGAAGATAAGCCGACCTCGGCTTGGCTTGGACTCTGAGGTTGATGTGCCTAAGGTTACCCGGCCCTGGTGTTTTGAACAGCAATAACGGCGTCATTTGCTGCAGCAGGTTTGGGTTGTTTCAACCAGATTGGCGAGGCCCGGAAGTTTCCAAGCTCTTCTAGAGCCCAGAAGGCAAAGGTGCCCGAGTGCAGAGGAGGAGGGAGGGGGAACATCTTGGCAACCTAGCGCTGCCAGGTAGCCGGGCCGCACCTTGCGGCCCACCTAATGCATAGCAACCGAAGTCAGAGCTACTTCGTGAACGACACCGGTTTGAAACCAGGGATCAGCTTGCAAGCCATCTCGTGGAGAGATTCGACGGTGACGGGTTTTACAATGTACCCGGATGCACCAGCGTTCTCAGCGATCTGCTTGTCCGCCGGCGTTTGTCGTGAAGACACCATGACGATGGGCATAACACTCAGGTCGTCATCAGATGCACGCAGCTCAGCCACAAGCGAGATACCGTTCAGGTGGTCGGACAGATTGATGTCCATTGTGCAGATGTCCGGGCGGAAGCTCTTGAGCTCGGCAAACATGTCCTGAACGCTGTGGACGTTCCTGACTTCATCGAACAGCTGCTCGGCGACCTTTCGGGCAACGTAAGTGTCAGTCGGGGAGTCATCCACAATGAGGATTTTGGTTTTCGCGGGCTCGAAGGCTTTCGGCTTCACGGTATCTTCGACTTCAGTGGCGTTACTCATACGTCCTCTGGCTTAGCTCAGGTTAAAGCCCGGCACATGGCCGGGCAGGGCGGTCAATAGGCCGAGTAGCGCGCCTCGATCGTGCGCTGCTCCCGAATATGCTGCTCATAGGTGAGTTGCTTGTCCTCGAGCTTATGATCGATCTCGCGAAGAGCCTTTGCTTTCTGGCGCTCAACCTCGGCGCGGGTCGCGTAATAATTCTCTGCCTTCGCGGCGCCGGCAACATCGAATGGTTGCCACAGTGGCCCCAGGAATGGGTAGAGCGGGATGGTTGCGATGCACAGCCCATAGCTACGGACATAGCAGTAAGGTACACCTGGAAGCAGGCCGAGCACCGCGGCCGTGGCGACACTTTTCTCCTCAACAACGAGGCCCTTGCTTTCGTAAACGGCCAGCTCTTGTTTCTGCCCTGTTGCCAGGTGAGTAGTACAGCCAGTCAACGTGGCGAGGCCGAGAGCGAGGAGGGCGAGATACTTCATTGGGATACTTTCCTTGGTTTGGGTTGGTAGGGACCGGTATAACGGCCCAGTCCCTCATTTCAACGCCAGGGGAGGGTATCTGAAGCTTTTCTGCCCTCGTACTCAAAACGATGTCACCTTTTCCACTTGGCTGGCAGCCACCCACCGCGGGCGACTGGTCGACGCGTGATCCCAGTAACCCGGAGTACTGGTTACTGCTTCGTCACGGTCATGCTGAGCTCATACTTGCCGCGCTGGTTTTCAGACATCACCTTCACCGGCTCACCGTTTTCGGTGAACATCGACGCGGAGAAGCCGAGGGTCGCTGTATCAGGCAGAGACATGTTGACGTTGTCGGCAACAGGTTGCAGTCGCATTTCGAGCAACTCGGTGTATTCGAAGTCGTAGGAGAGCAGCACCTTTCCGTCCGACATCAGTTGCGGGGTACCGCTAAAGACAAAACCTAATTTCAGCGGTTTGCTTGTCTCGTGGCTGTTGCCCTGACCATCGATCTCGATCGAATCGGTAATCGGCCGGATCTGGGCATTCTCATAGTGACCAGTCACATTGCTATCGAGGATGCTGGAATAAGCGCCGACGACAACCCCATCCTTCGTGAGTTGAACATCGAGCTTATAGGCGTCAGTGGCAGCAAATGCGGTAGATGCCAGGCAGGAGAGGGCGAAGCCGGAAATCAGTTTCTTCATGTTTGACCTTTCAGTGAGTGGCGAGGGGCAAGGGGCGAACGCCCCTGTACAAACTCACAGAAAGGTTACCGGCGCAAAACTCGACTGCAATCCAAAACGGTCGTTGGAATTCGTATCAGCAGATGCGAGCGAAAGCAGCAGTTGCGCCGGCCCTAAGACAGATTCACCCAAGTGGTACCAGGCGGCAGGTGAAACTTCTGAGGGACCTCTGGCTTATTTATTTGCCTCAAGAACTCGCCGCCCCCCTGATCAAGCACAGTGTCATTCAGCTTCTGCACATCAGCGCGTAGCCTGGTAGGCATCCGGATCACGCTGTCATCACCCAGTACCAGATCAAGTAATCGAAAACGTCGGAGCCCTGCAGCAGTGGACAAGCATCTTGATCGAATACGGCGATTCCGAGTGATCGCTTGCAAGTGACCCGCTGGCTCGTAGCAATGCTTATCGCTCCTGAGGACACCCAGAAGAACCTTGGCTTCAATATCTGCTAACCCTCGGTAGGTGTTCATTCCCCCAGGCAGGACACCAGTGAAATTCAGACTCTCTCGAATCAGTTCCTGATGCCTCAACTGGATAGCCGCCGACAGCTCCGGATAGCCAAGGCCGAGTGCAGTCGCATACCGATACATCATCTCTATGACCTTGAACGCCACGATGTTCCTAGACATTCCTCTGCGCATGTCCATGCAAATTGCTTCCCAGGCCTCGCCATCGAGCTGCTGCGAAAGTCCATCACCAATCCTCGAAAGCTCCACTGTGGAAAGATTGAGAGTAAAGCTAGTGATGGCCATGATCAGCTTTACATGGGCAGACAGATCCAATCCGGGAAAGAAACGCCTCGCAATGATGTGTAGCACATTGTATTCAAGCCGTTTCGGGCTTTTTAGGACCCCATCCAAACCTGACGCTATGCGCGCCTCATGGGCGTCTGGCAGGTATCCATACTTGATCGTGTACCAACGCAACTCTGCATCTACTTCACTCGCGAGGGCGTTCGCTTCAATCAACGACAGCATGCTGAGTGGTGTTTCCGCCACACGCTCACCATGCTTGTACAAAAGAACAGTAACCATGGCTCCATGGCGCTGGCTGTAGTGCACCTGGCACACCGGCTCTAGTTCGGTCAGCGGAGTGTTCTGGTGGATTTTGGTCAGTTCCCAGTGCATCTGCAGCTCTGAGAAGTTCAGCATGGCCACCTCCAGCGCGTTATGGTCGCCGATCGCCAGGCCGGCCAGGGCACGATCTCTGCGAACCAGGAACTCAAGTCCCCACAGGGTGGTGGTCAGATCCAGGTAATGGGTCACCTCATGCACAATGAGACGGTAGGCATCTATCCTGGCAGGATCGTTTGCATCTGCAGCGCGAGGAGGGCGCATGGCCTTTCGAAGAAACGATGCGTCCGGCTTGGCAAAGCTCGAAAGCAAGATGATGCTGGTATCGAAGTTGGTGCACCCCTGGACATCCGGGGAGGAGAGCGCGCTGCGGGTAATGCCGCGCGCCACTTTGTTTTTTCGATTTCTCATGGGTGACTCAGGGTTCTGGCTACGCCGGTGCGCAATTCTACCTAGAGTCAGGGGAGGGTCGAACCATGGCTAGGCTGCTCGGAAGCCTTCTGGGGTTCTCACTCCTGGTATTCACCTGCACGCTCATCTTGCAGAACTGGGCTCAGCTGGGCGTGCTAGCGAGGATCTTCGTTCTGGTGGTGCCGACCGTCTTTGGAACGGTTGCCATACTCGCTGCGGCGGTTATCGCCCGTGAGTTTGTCGCGGCGACCATTCGCAAGATGTTGCGCAAGCAAGAAACCTGGGAACTCAACCGCTCAGCGCTAGCGAATCCACCAGGTGGAAATCTGCTAACCCTAGGCGTCTTGGCATCTGTCGGATTTGGCCTCTATGCCATTTGCGAGCATCTGTTCGGCTGAGATAGTCCCAGGCGAACCCACAAGTGCTCTTACTTGCCGCCTCGCAAACGCTCACGCACCAGCGCCATTACTTTCTCGCCTTGCTGTCGAAGCTTGGCGATACCTGTCTCGCTGAGCGGAAAGCCATCGGCGTGGACCAGGTCAGTAAGTCCACCAATACGGCTGACCTGAGCGTGAATATCGTTGGCCTCAACTTCCTCGTCGCCGGCTTGCTCTTGCTCAATGAGCCATGTGAGTTGCGCGATTTCCTTTTCAACTACTGCGATCAGTCCCAGTTCCCAGTTATTCGCCACGATGCAGCACTCAGTCAGTGGAAGGTATGAACCATTCTGACAGATGAAAGGCACCATTCGTCCGCGAATTCAGAAGGTTGGTAGCGAGCGTATAAACTCTAGGTCAGCAGCATGAGTCGAAGACTATCGATGTGCCGCCAAGAGAGAAAAGTAGACATTTCCCCAGCTTAAAATGTGCATTTCGCAAACCGCCGTTAATAAAGATTAACGGCAAAATATGGCATCCGTCCCTCCCTTTTGATCCTTCAGTCTCCTTTTTGATCAGGCTCATCACGTCTTCCAGATCTGGGCGCCCAGTAATCTCCCTGGTCGTCATCAGTGAGCCTTCCTGACCAACCATCGTCTAGTTGGTATAGCAGGTTCAACCAACTGCGTTCACCAGTCGTAGCAATCGTCATAGAGATGGTGTATCCCTCGGGTCAAACGCCAATATCCCAATGATGCTGGTATGCTGAATTGTGCCAACGAACCAACCCTAACAAGGCCTGAGCATGAGTTTGATAAACGAGTACCGCGAGACAGAAGAAGCCATCAATGAGCTGCGGCAGCGCCTCGCAAATCTGCAGAACAATGACGCGCTGAAGAAGGAGCTCGAGTTCGAGAGCAAGCTGAAAGCGCTAATGGCTGAATACGGCAAAAATCTGCGCGACATGATTGCTATCCTCGACCCTCAGAGCACCAGCAAAACCGTTACCAAGCCCGGAAAGGCTCAGCGGGCGCCGCGGGAATTGAAGCGCTACAAGAACCCGCACACTGGTGAAGTGGTTGAGACCAAGGGTGGCAACCATACAACCCTCAAAGCCTGGAAAGCCAAATTCGGCGCCGATACAGTGAAGGGCTGGGTGGTTTAACCCCCGCCTTCCCAAATGAAAAAGCCAGGCAAATGCCTGGCTTTTTCATGCGTGATCATTCAGTTCGTTGCTGCTTTCATTCTGCCGGCCGGCTCGTTTTCGCAGCCGTAGTAATCACGCCCTTCCCGCTTTTCTGTTCGCCAGTAACGAATAGTCTCGGCGATGCTGGCCCTGTCATGGTACGCGACCTGGTCGACGTCAGATGCTTTCCAGTCGTCGAAGGTCTGCTCCTGCAGCCTTACCATAACTTGCTCAATCGGCATTTGCGGATCGCAAACCTCCTCATGCTGGATTGCCGGGTTGAACCAGGTGTCTTTGTCATAGCCTCGAGGGAGATTCGTTAGCTGCCACCAACCTCGATAGCTCGACCTGGGCCGCAGTAAACAGTCACGTCGATAGTCGCTCTCGTCTGCAGATGTCCACTTGCCCTTCAGCATTTGCTTCTGGCGATGCCCTTCTCGCCTGACGAAGAACGCCTCGTGACTCTCCGGATCACACTCCGCTTGGTCATAGAACTCGCAGCCAACTCCAATACGCTCCCAGCGCATTGCCGCACGAACCACGGATGACTTTGTCGGGCCGAAGATCCATTCATACTCCCGCAGAAAGACCGGCTTCCGGCAACTGACCCCCTCGCAGGCAAATTCGAACTGTGATTTGTGCTCCTGCCAGAACTGATCAAGTTCGGCGAGAGTTGGAAGCCTGACGAACATGGTGCCGTCCTCCATCAGCTGACGCTCTGGCAGGCTGAGGTCTACGGGCAACAGGGACTGGATCTTCTTCATCAAGCAGAATTCCAACAAGCTGGGCTAAGGGTGGCCGCTGAAGTTGCTCATGCGTTAAAGCTCTTCGCAGCAGTTACGCATGAGGTTGCCCAATGGCATACGCACTCGCCACCCAAAACACTGTCAGCAAATTCAATGCAGAAACTCTGCATGAATTTGCAAGTACACCCAGGCTAGTTTCACATCGCTTGAGAGAACGCCTGTTCGATCTGGGGATTCAGATAGAAGCCCGGCCGTTCCCGGAAGAGCTCAGCACCGCCACGAACGTACTGGAGCATCATTTCCCCGCACATCCAGTACCTGTTGAGCATTTCGGCAGCCAGGCCCGCTACCATCCTCCCGCCGAATGGGTCGACGACCAGATCGCGCTCCTCGGTGAGGAATCGAATCAGGAAATCTGCGACGGAAAGCGGCTGTCCTGCACCATGGACTGGCAAGCCCAGGTTCGTGGCTGCTTCTTTGTAGGCAAGGCCGTATCCACACCGATGCCCACGTATGAGGACGTTACGGGGGATCTTGCCCGGTGTAGGCGCCCCAAAGCTGCCACGTCGAAGACGGTAGGCTCCATCACTGTAGGAAGCCTCCCGAGCTTCTCCACCAGCAGCGATGAGCTTTAGGTGCCTTTCCGAGTGCTGCTCGAGCACACGACGATTGTCCGCCTTGTTTCGCAACGGATCTTTGGCGAACCAAAGGATAGGTTCCCACCCTACGTTTAGCTGTTGCCTTGTCTTCGACGCCCACTGAACTGGCCCAGGAGCCTTGCTTGGGTTTGACCATACGATCCTGTCCATAAGCGAAAGACCAGTGTCCTCAAGCGCAATCACCAGTCGCTCGAGGTAGGTTGAGCGTGCCGGGCTTCCCGGCATGAACAAATCATTAGAAGTGTTCAGCGCCAAGGAGCCCTGCGGGGAAAGCTTGTCCAGCAGGGGGGCGATGGTTTCAATGATGAAATCGATGATTTCATTGGGCTTGGGGTTGCCATATTTTCTAGGCCTTGACAAGCAGTACGGAGGGGAAGTGACGATCAACATTACCTCTTGGTCAAGGTTCTTGAAGATGTCGCCGCTACGCCCAAGGATGGCCACTCCAAGGTCAGTGCGAAATCCTAGAACCTTCACGCCCGGCTTCACGGCATTCAAATCCCGTTTGGCCTCCTCTGTGAGCCCCCACACGCCACGCTCGCCTTCCACTCGGCAGAGCACGTTCATCTTCTTCAGCGATTGTTGAATCCAGCGGATCTGCCGGTGAACCAGGTTGTGCTGTTGGCCACTCTTCCCGATTGGGACTCTCTCTTGCATCGCTTCACTTGGAAGGCCAACACGGTTGGCGACAATGCGGTAGAGCGTCTGGTTATCCAGCGCAGTCTCAGGGTTGTCTTTGTAAATCTGAGCGATGTGCTCAATATTGAAGAGCTCACCCTGCCCCGGGGCCTTAGCCGTTGCTCGCTTCACTTTCATTTGGTCCTCGGCGGTGAAGTGCTATCTGTGAAACGAATATCAGGCGGTACCAGATGTGGCAGAACCCCTAAGCTCCACAGGAACAGACGGCTCACCGCCGCTGGAACAGCTCATCTGAGAGCGACACCAGTGAGGTCGCTGTCCGCACAGGCTCTACTCGGTTTGGGAACCAATGGCAGCTCTGCCTAGCCCGGGTGATCGCGATGTAAGCCAAGCGAAGCGCCTCACCCTCCAGTACCGTGTCCGCCGGCGCAGCATCGCCCCGTGTACTGAAGCCAGCCAGTTTGTACAACTGGTTTCGATAGGATGACGATGCACCAGCGCTCGGATCACCGACCAGAATCACGACGTCTGCCTGAAGCGCCTTCGCCTTGTGGAATGACCGCACTCGAATTCTCCGGCCTCCTTCGGTGCGCTCCTTGCGTATCAGGTCGCCAATGGTGGCATCGACCCAGGCGTGATCCTGTTGCTCATCGATCAGAACGAGCACCTGGTTTCGCCTGGCGAGCGCTTCATTGCACACCTGCAGGAGTACTTCCTCGTTCTTCTCATGGATCTGGACGGGTGCAGGCTCTCCACGAACGCGGCCTACAGCTCTTGTGTTCCGTCCATAGCCACTGCCTAGCTTCAGCAACAGACTCTGCCCAGCATCGATAAGCAGCTGGTTTGAGCGAAAACATTCCTGAAGCTGATATGAGCTGCAGCTTCCGCCTGCAGGGAATGACTCTTCCACGCCTGCGAGTAGTCTGGGTGCCGTCCCGGAACTGCCATAGGCCCACTGGTTTGCGTCGCCTGCGACAAGCAAGCTGCAGCAGTGCCCCGGATCGTACGGCTTGCTGGAGTCTCTTCGCTGGATCTCTGCCAGCACTCCTCGTATCCAGCTCGCAACAGGCAGCACATGGTCTTCTCCGTTGTCGACCAACATGTGGCGACAGCGCATGAGCACCGAACTTGGAACATGTCGAAGATTCTCCGGCTGGCTCTCGCTGAACATGTCGAACAGCCGGCCGAAGGGAAAGCTTGGCTGCGCTAGTGATGCAAGTTGACGCTCCAGGGTCTGCCAGTAGATGCCCAGGGCCTCAAAAAATACGCTGTCTGCGCTCCCCGCCCTAAAGTTCAGCCTGGCCGGGATTGTCGTTACCTCAAGACCCAAAGCGTCAATCATCGAAGCCGCGGCGTTGAATGCCTCAAGCAATGGCACCGGCTGAGCGCTTCCCTCCAGCTGATAGCTAAAGGATGGAGGGGTTCTCTGGATCTCCTTCAGGGCACCTACAAGTGCGTGGGCCTCCTGATAAGAATCGACATGAAGCAGGGGCTCCGCGAAGTATGCCTGGAGCATGGTCCTCTTGATGGCCACGTCCTTATACAGTTCACGAACTGCCGCCGGAGATCTCTTTGCGTGCCGGTTTTCGCTGCGATCGAAGCCCAGCACCACGTACATGCCCAGCTGGGGTATGTAACCGTTGCTGCTAAAGGCATGACCTCGGATCTTGAACTCCTGCCTTCGGGGCTGAATGCCTTCGAGTGGCCACATACCCGCGGCGCTCCACTGCGCCTCAAGAACATCGCACATCTCATCATCGTAAGTGCTGAGCTTCCACGCCATCGGCGCTCGCTGAATGACTGTGGGCGCATCAACCTCCAGACGTTGGAGCTGCAGAGATGCCTTGAACAAGCGCTGCATCAGATCGGCAAAGCGTTTATCGGACCGGTACAGCAGATGAAGGCATGCCGACATTTCCTTCTGCTGCCGTGGCGTCAGCGGCGTGTCGTGTGGCCGGCCATCATCCAATGACTCAAGGGCCCTATCATTCAGCACCTCGAAGGGCATGCACCCGCCCAGGTTAGGGACTGCCCTCACCTGCTCAATTACGGCTGATCTTGGCGTTTTCACGACAGACAGGGCTACCTGCAGAGCAATGTCGACCTGCCACGCTGACAGGAGCGCTTGAAGCTCCGCCGCTGTGTCCTGCCTAGCCTCCCTGCTGAAGGTCAGAACGGTAATGTTGTCGAGCGGCACCTTCAGGTAGATGTGGAGGTAGATCACCCTTAGGAGGATCGACTGGGTCTTACCGGTGCCTGCTGCGCCAGTGATGCTCGTAGTCGCGGTGACCGAGTGAATAGCTTTCCACTGTTCCGCAGTCGGTTGCTGATCCGGTGGTAGATACCTTCCGCAGTCGGCGCGCATGCGAGTTTTCGCTTCGGCGGTGGCCGGCAAACGTTGCTCACTGAAGAGTGAAACATCGGTTCCAGGTACAGCACTGACATTCTCAGGCCGGTACTGCAGCAGTATCCGCACATTGGGCACCTCAAAGTCGAGTTGAGGTGTTGCCGGCGCCGGCGGCAGGTCCGATCGCTTTTGCCCTTCCTTAACCGAGCGAGGGTGTACTGCTCCAATTAAGTCCAAACCGCCAGACAACAACGCGGCGAGCACTCGCTTGGATGGCGACAGATGATCGTTTGTGGTTGTTGAGTCGGCCTGGCTACTCACTGCGAGGTTCCCTATCGGCTGCTTTCTGATGAGCCGAAAGTTTGGAGCCACCTGAGCTGGACCGCACTCCAAAATGCGTGCGGATTTTCCTACACCTGTTTTGACTAATCCCGAGTCCGCTTTGTCGCTATCGTCAGCATCGGTTCCACCATGCGTGGACCGGCACACAATCTGACGGAGCACTCATGAACGCTGAAAACATACCTACTCAAGAGCAATCGCCGAATAGTCTGCTAAATCGTGCTGCAGGCGTAATGGCAATTGCTGTGCTGCTGATGTGCCTTGTGTATTTGGTTGTGTGCGTCGTAGCTTCGCTGATCATTGCCGCTCAATCAGGGCTTACTGATGCCGACATGCAACACGCGTCATTCCTCAGCACACGACTGGGGCTCGAATTCCACGGCACTGTGTTCGGCGGGCTCATCTTCGTCTATGGGGTGTTGAACCTTTTCAGTGGCAACGCTACAGGGCTGGTCCTGGCCCTGTTTGGCTTCTCCGGCATCCTGGCCTGCTCTGAGCGAGTTGCATTAGAGCAGGGCATCTTGGATGGCGACTTACGGATCGGTTGTTACAGCTACGAGTCGCTCGAGTGCAGGAAGATGCTGAAGCTTCCAGAACAAGACGCACCATCTATCTATAAAAACCCCAGCGAGCGAATGGCCAGTGGATATGCAGACTGGTACATCCCGGTGCGCGCCAAGGCGATAAGTGAAGCAGACGTTGCACTGCCCAATACCTTGCCTGGTGTTGCGCTCTTGAAAAGCCCCGTCACCCTCTTTCTCCACCTCGATGAACTCAAAGCAAAAATCGCTTCTCAGCAGTCCGAGCTCGCTTCGTTCCAAGCATCTGTCGAAGGGGCGATCAAGCAATGATGAAGCAAGTCCCGTTTGAGGTAGTCCAGTTCCATAGGCACCTGGTCGCTCAGCTGAAAGCTCTAGGACAGACTCATATCTTTACGGCCGGCTCGCCCATCGCTTCGTTGGGCGCATCCGACGCGGCCATCTACTTGGTTGTTCGTGGTGCAGTCTCCATTCAGATTGTCGACTGCGAGCAGGAGCAGGAATTGACCGCCACTCACGTTGCCCCGCATGAAGTGTTCGGTTTTCCGGAGGGGGATCGTTCCGCTGAACAGCGGCTACGCATTCATGCGGAAGCAAAGACTGACTGCATCGTGGTTGAACTGCAGCGCAGTCAACTTCTCGCCCTTGCTGCGGAACACCCTGATCTCTTGATTGAGGTCTGCAATGGCTTGGCTCGATTCTCCATGAAGGCCATGGAGAAAGTCGGGCGTTTCGCCCTCTTCAGTGCTCGGGGGAGGATCTCAAGCGCGCTTGTCGACCTTTGCGCCCTGCCAGACGCTGCAACGCACCCGGATGGGTACCAGGTGAAAATCAGCAAGGTTGGGTTGGCGAAGCTAGCTGGCTGCACCAGGGAGATGGTTGGCCGGGTGATGAAGGAGCTGCATCAAGATGGCCTCATAACTTCAAGCGGTCGGAAGACAATCGTCCATCACGAAACACCATCCCTGTAGTAGCTCTGCCCCTAGATTAGGGGCAGTTGCCCGCCCTTCTATACCCTGCCTTCAGAGCATCTGCTTCGCCGGCGTATACCACCAGATTCTTAGCTGAGATCCGACCGTAGTAGGGACAGCTCTGCAGGTGGTAAACACCAGAGTTCCGATTCGCGTGGATCGGAGCAGTATCTCGCTGTGCCGGCGCCCTCTGAAACATGCCTTGGCCCAAAGTAGCGACCTGTTCTAGCCGCCCCGCTACAGCGCCGGCTGTCGATAGGGCCTGGCCGGAAGCCACTCCTCGAGAAATGAGTTGTACGCCCGGAGGCAGCTGGCTTGCACCGAGCTGCATGAAGATCGGTGCGTGATCGGAGACAAACGCTCTTGCCTGCTTGTGGTTAATCTTCAGCATCGCTGGGTAGTTCACGACTCCGCTCCGCGTCACGATGAGATTCGTCCGTTTTGCCACGAAGACGTTATCGTACAAATTTGCGAAGCCTCCGTTCGGCGATAGTGTCGAAGCACCGCTGGTGATCAGCGGCCTGGCCTTCATCCTCAATTCAGCAAAGGCTGGGTGCCCGGGAGGCATGTTGAAATCTCCAACAAGCATCAGCTGCTCACCTGGATATACCTCTTCCAGCCAATCCCAGTAGCGGCTGAGTTCCTGTATTTCGGGAATCCTGTCTCTTTCACCCTGCCCGAACAGAATATGAACGGTCCCTAGAACCAAGGTATCCCCGTTCGCAGTACGGAATCGTGCAGAGAATGGTTCACGGATGAACACCCGCTTTCGATCCAAGTAGCTAACCGCACCATCCTCATATCGCACGGCGCTGTCACGCGAGAGAAATGCGTAGCTCTCCTTGTATCGTTTGCTTCCGGCCGGGCTGGAGCTAATCACACTCCACTGCTCACCGGTGCGCGCTTCAACCGCTGACTCGAGCTGAGCTAAGGCCTGCTCGTTCATCACCTCCTGTATAGCCAACAGATCGACGGTGCCTGCAACCGCAGCTACCGCGGCATAGGACTTGTTGTTGCTCTCCCCTAAACGCATCAAATTCCAGGTGCCAACACGTATTGAAGCAGCACCAGCCACCTCACAGACACAGACCAAAACCAGCGCAATAGCTGTGACTACTCGTTTCACGCTTTTCTCCAGACTATTCAGGACACCAATTGGCCGACAGTTTCAGCTGCAGTGCCATGTGCCCCAACCGGCTTATGGGATGGATGTATCGAGATGGGCCCCTTCTGTGGCCCCATGCTTGGTGGATGCATCCAGCTCGACGTCGAACTGAGCTATTCGCTCGATTAAGGCCGCCGTACCCTTCTCCACCAGGTGTCCTGCTCTGGAGCACGGAACGTTGGTGTAGCGGCCCTGGAGCTTTGCAAGAAGGTTCTTTGCAGCACGATGAGCGTTTTGCGCATGCAGAATTTCGTGCACGCGCAGCGCCTTGGTGAAGCGCCCCCATTCAGCGGCCGCGTTTCCGCTCAGCCTCGGGGACACGAGCACTGGTAGGTGGACTCGCACGGTAAGGTGCACGTAGCCATTCTCGATCCTGCAGCCCCTCTCTACGGAAGCCAGGTCATAGGTTGACCTCAACTGCCAGGTGGTCAGGCCAGCATAGAAGGCGTCACCGTCACGACTCGGAGCGCTCTTGGCGATGCTCGCCAATACCTCGCTCAGGTTCCGGCCTTGCACCTCATACGGCACGATCTGAAAGTCGACCTGCGGTTCTGCAGCAGCTCCATAGGCAGGCGCTACTGACGTGGCCATGAGCAGGCTGAACCTCAGAACCAGTGGTCTGATCACGCTTCGCTTTGAGCCTTCATCTGCATCTGCGCATCGGAGCGACGATTTAGCTTTTTAAGGCAGTCCTGTGCCTCTCGTAGCTCTCGTTTGATCAGCGAACGCTTACCTTCACCAATCGAAAGCATGTGCTGCGCAACTTGGATTGCTAGCTCAACAGCACCAGCGTGGCCATACGTCCACGCCTTGCGAAGGTGTGTCAGGGCATCCATGAAACGGCCGGCCTGCGCATTCAGCTCACCCAGAACAAATGCTGCATCAGCATCACCAACGGCATCAGCAGCGCGGAACAATGGCAGAGCCTCGCTGCCGCGTTCACTGGTGAAGAGGATCTTGCCCAGGTCTGTCTGCGCCAGCGGATATCCGAACGAAGCTGATACCCGCATCAGCCGTTCGGCTTCCGCGGACGAACCTTGCTCCGCGGCCTGGTGCGCTAGGAAGTAGGCACTCAGCGGATGTTGCTCACCGACTTCCATGTACAGAGCGGCTGCCTTCTCCATGCCGTCTTCAGTGTTCGACAACTCATAGCTACGGGCCAAAGCGATGCCAGCCGCAATCAGTCCTCCCGCAAACGCTTCTTCCAACAGTTCGCGAGCCTCGGCGCGCTTCTTCTCCTCCATTGGAAGATCCATCTGGAAGCAGAGGCGTACATCACAGGCCCATAGCAGCAGCTTCTGTGCGTCGTTCGCGGGTATGGTCTTCAGTTTCGAGGCCCAGAGGTGGCCAGAAAGGCGCAGCTCCTTCGTCGCGAAGTCCTCGATCAGTACGTGGCCGGTCGCAGGGTCCAGGGCCATATTGCCCAGCAGGCCGAGCGGGATGATCCGATTGAAGGCAACTCCGTTGATGCGTTGCCCGAACTGCCATGAGTTATGCAGGCCGCCCTCGATGTTTCTGAGCCGCAGCGCCGTTTTGGCCAACAGCACCTCTTCCCGGCTCAACGTTGGGCTGCAAGGCTTCAGCTGGGAAAGAATGGCGCCCCAGCCGCCTTCAACTCCAGCACCAGCAGTGGCTATGCCGAACCGGTTGATAGCTGGAGATCCCCGGCGGACTTCACCACCGATGGGTTCGAGAATCACGGCCCTGTCATCAAGCAAATAGTTCTGCGAATGCAGGTCTGCGAGGTTGAATACAGCAGCGAAGGTGGGAACGCCGGCGTGCGCCAGTGCGACAGCTGTGTCCGCCATGTCTACCTCGATCGACTCCGAGGTTTCATTGGCCGGGTGCAGCCATATAGCGAGGTCTACAGCAGCTGAACAGCCGGCACGGACGGCGACATGGTCAGACACCGTCGCAGAAGGGAGTCGAAGGGTTTTCGCGATCGGCGAGAACGCACTGGGGGCCTCAACGGCAACGCACAGTACAACCTCAATCAGCCCTGGATGGCCAAGCAGATCCCCTGCAAGGCTCGCCCAAGCCGCATCATCGATTCGAATCAAAGGATCGGATGCAAGGATGAGAACGCGAAGAGGACGGTCGAGTGGTATGCCAGATCGATCGACGATTGAGGCCACCAGTGCGGCAGGAGCCACATACGGAGCGGTGCTGTCCAAATCAAGCCGAGTATCGAGCGGTACCGCCTGCTCACGGAACTGCTGTTTGACGTGCTGAATCCAGGCCGCTGCCAAATCCTTCAGGTTCTTGCTGCTAGAAAACGCTTGGGAAAGGGACAATTTTCGAAGCTCGATTTTGGGTTTGCCGTCGAGTGTAACGGCGCGATACTCCGTGGCGACTTCAAAACCCCGGCTGGAAAATCTAGATCCGCCCGTTATGTTGCTCTCAACACTCCGATTTGCAGGCTTCACGAATGACCAGCACCTCAACAACGACTGATGCGATCGACGCTGCCAGCCGCCTGGTTGAAGCGCTTCACACTCTCCGCTCAGGGCTTATCGAAAATCGCGACCTAGTAAGGCTCGACGCGGCTTTTGGCATCGACTTGCGGGAAACAGATAGGGTCAACCCAGCAGCCAGCATCCAAGTAGAGCCGCTGGAGGGGGATACCGCGTTCGATCTAGCGGTGGAGGCATTGACGTCCGTTCACCTGCGTCCCAACCAAAATCCTCGCTCTACATTGCGGGTGCCTGGTGCGATTGGTTTGCCGAAAGACCTACTGGAACAGGTCCGGCACTGCAATGATCTGCGGAACCAACTCTATCTGAAGGTGCATGGTATTCAGGCCGGGAGACCACGTCAGGCGGTATGGAAGCGCACAGGCATTACTTCTGCACTGCAGGCGCTACGCCAGACGGTAATCCTTGAGTGCCCGCATCGGATCTCATTCTTCTGGAATGTAGGGACTTCAGTTGACCGATACCAGGTCTCTGGTCTGAAGAAGGAGCTGCTTGAGCAGCTACAACAAAACGCTGTCGACGGTCAGGTCGTCCCTAAGGAGATGACTCAACCTTTTGACCTCGAAGGCCTTCATGAAAAGTCTGTTGAACGGCGCCTTAAGACGCAACTCAACGTCCTCTTCGGACTGCCCGATGGTGAGCAGATCGTTCTGTTGCGCCCGGTCCGGGCTCATGTACGCGCTCGGGTTAGTCACTCCCCGTTAGCCGACGGGACCTGCCCTGAGGCATCTAAGCCGATGTCTACGGTTCCGTTCGTATACGACAGGGAGCATCCAGCTCCAATCGTTGTACCCCTGAACAACTTCGACCCTAAGAGCCTCACTGCTCCTCGCTCCAAGTACAGCAATGCTCAGCTTGAGCCGTCTCCATGGAACGAAGCAATGAACCTCTATCGGTACCGTGATCACCGGACCGAGCCCTTAGAAATCAGCGATAAGCTGTCCCGCGTCAAGCGACTGCAAAACCTCAAAGAAGGCAATCTGAATTGATCGACCACAACAGCTCCACTCCTCGCCTGGCCAGCCTCACCCGCGACCTGGATTCGCTTGATGATCGCTGCCGCGCCAATGCCTTTAACGACATTCTGGAGATGGCCAACGATGGAAACGGCGATGCGATGTTTCAAGTCGCTCGCTGCCTGCAGAAAGGCATCGGTGTTGAGGCGAATCATGTAAGCGCTGATCGTTGGCTCCGAATGGCCTGCGTCGCCACCCCCGCCTCCCGTGTAGCGCTGTACACACACGGCATGCAGCACGTACTGAAACAGAGGGAGGATGCCGATACTCACAAGGGCATTTCCTTCATTGAGCGGGCAGCGAGCCAAGGCTATGTCACTGCGATTTTGGCGCTCGTTGAGATCGTCGAGAACGGTGTCTACGACATCAAGCCCGATCTTCATCGTGCTTTTCGCCTCCTCGCCGGCACGCTTGAACATGACTCCGACGGCCAGCTACACGAGGCCTACTTGAGCTTTGTTGAGCGCCACGGCCCCATCACCCACCTATTGGACTCCTGATCATGTACATCGAGCAACGAGACCGCCTGGTTGGCAACCTCAGCCTGGGCCTGAGCACAGAGACAGCAAATGCCATCGTTGCTCGCGCCTATGGCCACGAGACTTTCGATGACAACGCCGATGCCCTTCTCTCTCCTATTGCCGGCCTGCAGAAGGTAAAAACGCCAACAGAGATCCGTGCCCTGGATGACAGCGTTTTGCAGATGATGGAATTCGTTCGAATGGCGCAGAACCTGGTTGCCCCCAAACTGCGGCCGCTCCTCGGCCCTACACCTCAAGGTGTCATCATCGCGGCTATGTGGGGCTTTCCGGACTTCGAGGCGCTGAAGAACTACGCACGCCGCGACAAGATCGATCCGACCTCCACTGAGCCTGCTGAAATTGCTCGCTTCAAGCGCCGGACAAACACCATGCCGCCAAGTCAGTATCTGCTGGGCCGGGACTACTCGGGCTCCACGCTGATCATCCATAACCTGGCGGAGCAAACATCTCAGTGGATTGACCAAGAAATCTGCCTCAACCATCTCGAGGACCTTCAAGTTGGCCTGGTCCGCTGCAACACTGAGGGTGACGATTACATCAATCGCTTCAACAGCGGTCATGTCGTGATTCGGCAGCCGCTAAGCGAGAACCATAGCTCCTACATCCTCGGTGCCCGGGGGCAAACTCCAGACTCTCGGCTCGCAGTTTCGATCGTCCCCAAGCGCACCTATACCCTGGAGGAGCTGGTAGCAGCTCACCACTCTGCATTGGGTGAGAATGCGGTACGCGGTAGCTCCCTGATCATTGACCGCGTCCCGCTCCTTCTCGACGAAGCCACCCTCGAAGCTGGGTTCCGACTGGCAAGCACAATCGACCTGAATCTAGTCCTTGTGGTCGACGCGCCTTCAGAGGAGCTGTGGACTCGCTGCCAGACCAGGCTGATTTTTAGCTACGATCGCAGCCTGCCTCTCTCCAGCAACAGCGAGATGAATAGCGCGCTGATCTTTGCCTCTCCATTCACTGGCCTAAAGCGGCATAACCTTCAACTGGTCTATCACACCAGTGCCGGTGGGCCGGTTTACACAACGGTTCAGCTTGTGCCAGATGAGAAGCCAAAGGGTGCCTCGGTTCTGTCCAGAATCTTTGGCCGACCGGCACTCGGCTAGCAAAAGATTCTGCATGCGCAAACATACGGCGCGAACCGCTTGGCATTTTGTGTCAAAAAACTACGCTTAATCTGTAGGAATAGGATGAAACTTCTTTGTGACGCCATGGTCACATAGACGTGCCACAGTGCTACATCAACACCCAAACTGTGAAGAAGCTCACTGAAGCCAGTAGAACTGCCCTTTCCATGGATTGGAAATTGAGATTCGCGTCTTCACAAGACGTGGTCTATCGTGGAAAATGTGGGCAATGGGACTCACCGTCTGAAAATTGACGGCGTCATGGAGGATAAGAACGATTTTTTGAGGAAATGCATAGGCGATTAGACCTCCTAACTCCTAAGTCACCCCCTCTCTACAACCTTACCGCCTCTGGGTGCCGTTGCATTTCCTCGACTTACACTGAAGGCCCGACCAGCAATGGTCGGGCCTTCGTGCATCTGGGGCGGGCTAAATTGACGTTTGATACAGCGAAGAGAGACTGTGAAGAAAGTCGAACTCGTTGCTGCCCTCCTCCGCCTCATCAAGCGCGATGCCCAGCCGGTAGCCACCGAGCCTGTGCTCTGAACCGATGTTGACCACTTTCCCGAGGAACACGAGGCTTTCACCACTCCGGGTAGTCAGCTCCAACGAAACCTTATCTCCCGGGCCGTGCCGCTTCTGAGTCATAACCAGAGCACCAGCAATCGACAGATCGCTGATACGGCAATCACTCCACCCCTGCAGCTTGCCGAAGAGACCACCCTTGCGCATGCGCTGTGATGCGAGGGACCCCTCGGTGACTTTGTACCTGGTGTGGCGGCGATTAGAAGCGTCCATCCCGTGTTTCCTTTGCTAGTGACCGCTGCTCAGCACCTGGGAGTTGGTTGCCCTCTTTCGGCTGAAACCGCGTTGGAATCGGAATACTATCAGCGCCATACGAGACCTTCTGGGCGAAACCCCCGCACCGATTTCTGGCGGGCTGATCCGCTTATCAACCCTCCGTTGAAGGACCACTTGCCTTGCTCACGCGTTACCTAGCTTGGAAGCAGCTGTTAATCCAGCACGCACTAGAGAGACATGAATCACTGCTCCCAAAGGTCGAGCGTATCGACAACCCTGCGCTGATCAAGCTGTACGACCAAGTCCTTGGCGCCCTGGCCGGCCCGCATACGCTTCGAGTTCGCCAGGCCCCCTCTCTACTAGGCGCGCTGCGCCTCCACAGGGCACAGCTGGCGTTTGCCCGTGCACTTCACCACCACCAGCGCATAGCCGACCTGAAACTCTGATCTGATTTTCGCGAGATTTGGGGCACTCCCTTCCCACTATTAGTGGCAAGAATGAGTAATCAGGCCCTTTCAAATGTTCAGCGAAGCGAAGTCGGTGCGTACCTGGGATCTAGCAGACCCCAAGTCCATGCGGTCGGATTTCTCGTCCGAAAGCTTCTTCATCGTCATCGATGGCATGCAGTACCTGCCAGTTCGCCAAGCAGCTGAGACCATCAAGACTGCGCTTCTTCGCTTTCACGGCGTAAAGGTCAAAGGCCCTCTTGCTTGTCCGACTCAACGCCGGCGACATCTGATTCTCCGCGAGGCCAAGAACCCAGACGCCTCCAGGATGTACTGCCCAAATGCCAAACGGGTGCGCAATGTGCTCCTGGTCATGAACCCTACATCAGACGCGATCGCCTCCCTGATCGCACTATCGATGCCCAGCACCGTCAACATCCAGATCGACACGCAGCAGGATGCGTTTGATCTGAAGAGCGATGTCTGAAGGCCGACGGTACCAAGAATCCATGATGAAGAATCCGACCCTCGCAGTTTACGAAACCCCTCAGCCGGCCTGGTTCGACACCTCACCGCAGAAGGGCCCCTGGTCAACCTGGTTAATCCACGGCGTCCACATGGGCTCTACCGTTGAGGTGCCTGCAAAGACCATGATCGACACTAACCGCGGTGACTTTTATGTAGTCCTGCAGGGTAGTGTCGTCTCCTTTGGTGCCTCGCCTGAGACTCCGAATCGCCGTGTCTTTGTTGATGTACTGCGACCAGGCGACATTATCTGGCCTATGCGCCAGCGTCAGGTCTCATTCGTTTTCGAAACCCGGGCGAAGACCTATCTCCTGAAGGTCCCCAAGTCGAAATACAACGACTACATCATTGCCAACCCACACAGCGAAACTGTGCTGATGGCGGGTGAGCTGGACCTCATGACGAAGCACTCGCAGGCAGCTCACATGCAGTTCTCTCTCGACATTGACCGCATCAAGCGAGTCATACAGATCCTCGTTGAGCATCCGGATGCCCGTGATACCAATCGCGGCATCGAAGTAATGGCCAGTAAAGAAGAAATTCGATCCCTGGCAGGGGTCGAGCGTCGATCCGGAAGCCGAGCGTTCAAAACGCTGGAGGAGGAAGGAACCATTGCCTTCAACGGTTACAAGACGTTCTATTACCGCGCCCCAATGATGGCTCACGCATGATTCAGCGTGGATCAAACCTTGCCGTAACCAAGCTAGCCTCGTACGCAGAGGACCCGGCAGCCTTTATCAAGGCAGGTGGGAAGCCCTACAACGCCAAAGCTGCTCGCGAAGGCACTAAGGCACACCAGCGCATTGGTGCCTCCCCCAGCAAGCTCCGCTTCATCCTGCTGGTCGCGGCTATCCTCGGCGCACTCCTCTACCTCGGTGTGATCAAGGTCTAGCATGGTCACGATTCTCGCCATCATTGCTGCAGCAGTGATTCTCTACCTGGTGCTCCAGCTCCGGGCACCACACGACATCCACCGAAAGTTTGGCCTGCAGCCAGGGCATTGGGAGCTGGTTGGCTCCGACTTAGGTAAGGGGCACCCACGTAAGCGGTTGAACGCATTCGGCTTGGCAGGCGAGCCCGATGCCCTCTTCCGGGGCAAGCGTACTGGTCAGATCGTCGTAGGTGAGTTCAAGAACCGCCGGCACGCCGGGTATGTGCGGCACAGAGAGTACTACCAGGTGATCATCTGTATCGGCCTGGCGCGCGAGACCTTCGGAGAGAGCAACGTAGTCGGTGTCTTGGTGTTCAAGGATAAGCGTTTGGAGATCCCACACGACGAAGCCCTTTTCCGATCGCTCATCGGCATGCGGGGCGAGTGTTTAGGATCTATGAAGCAACGCAAGCCTCTCAATGATCGCCCACTACACAGGCGCATTGCAGTGCGCCCGGGTAGCAGGAAGATCAGTTTTCCAAAGTAGCCTCAGGCTACCTCAGCCAAACGGCCGACAGCCGGGAAGTACAGCATCTGCCGGGTTGGCAAGGTGATACCGGCCTCCTTCACGCTGCGTGCGTAGTCCAGCATCTTGGCGCGGTAGCGTGCCACCTGTTGAGCGACGAACGCATCAATACTCATACCTTCCGGGCAGTCTGCAGTCTTGTAGTCAGGAATGAAGTAAACACTCTCCTCGACAAACGACAGGTCGAGTATGCGATGCACCCAGCGGCCGTCACGATAGGAGCTGATCTGCACCTCATAGCCAGCGCTTGCTCGCGGCTGCAACAGCCAGCGGCCATGCTTACAGGTGATCGTCTTGCACACCAGGTCGACCACTCGATTTACGCCAACAGACAGTTCGGCCTGCGGGAACCCCTCACGGCGCAGCAGCGAAGCAACTGCCTGGGACTTCGATTTGACCCGCTCAACACTCCAGCCATCCAGACCCTGCTTACCGATCTGTTCGACCATCCAGTGGTAGACGATGCCGATCGCCTTGGCACGGTGATCATTGCCCTCGTCATCACGCAGCTCGTCGCTCAGCTCATTCTCAGTTGGTATCTGGTCATTTGTCGCGGCCGGCACAAAGACACTGCCCGGAAGCTTCACCTCGAACCCGGGTGCCAAGCGAGCTTTGCTCGGGACGCCCGTTTGGTGTTCTGCGGTGATTGGCAGTGCAGGTTCAGCCTGATTGACTTCCTCCTCAAGCGCCGGCCACAAGCATTGCAGTAACGAGCCAGCCGGTGCCTTGACCGCACGTACCTCTTCGTCATCCACCGGCGGTAACCGGTCGACGGTGACGAACAGGTGGCAGATCTCACGGGCACGGGTAGTGGCCACGTATGCAGTGCGCGCAACTTCCTGCACCTGATCCTGACGCACCATCTTGCTCATGTAGGAGAACAAACGACTCTCAGGGCTCGATGCATCAAGGTCGCCAAGATTTGGCACGATCGTGAATTCCCCCTCAACCTGGCGCCAGTGGAACAGCGGGGTGTCATCGCGACCTCCAGTACGGCTCAACCCAGGAATAAGCACTACATCGAACTCGAGGCCTTTGGAGCCGTGGAAGGTCATCACGGTTACGGTGCCGGCTTTCGGGCTTGCATAGACCTTATCGATGGCGCGAAAGAACGCTTGCGGATCAACAAGAGCGCCTGTGGCAGTGTGCTGGTTAAGCAGGCGGAAAATGGTTTCGACGTCGTCCATTTCACCACGCGTAACTGTTGCTGGGCCGCCCAGGGCTATCCAGGCTGACTTAACAGCCCATGCCAACTCTGCACCGCGAGCAGAGCGTTCGATGCTATCAATCACCTTCAGCAATGCTTGTACCCGCTTCAGACCTTCAGCGCTCAACTCGCTTTGAACTACGTCCGATCGCAAGGCATCGCGGATGACTCGCCCACCTCGAGAAACAGTCAGACAGTCAGCCCAGCTAAGGCCCACAAAAGCTGAACGCAATAGCGCCAGCCAGGCGGTGCGATCAGCAACGTGCCAGAACGCCCGAATCAGCGAGATCAACTCCGACACAGGCATCGTCTCACCGATCGGCTGGATGTCCTGACCGCGTACTTCGATTCCTGCGGCCTTGAATGCCGGCAGGATGTGCTGCAGATGAGAGCGGCCGCGCACCAGAACTGCTACTGACTGGTTTGGATCTGCAGCCAAGGCCTTGCGAGCCTCCTCAACAACAGCCTCAGCCTCACCCAAGGGGCCAGAGGCCAGTGCATGCACCAGCATGCCGCCATCACCTTCACGCATGGCCACCGACGGGACAAACTCATATGCCGAGCCCTTGAACACCTCTTTGTAGGTCTCGTTGTTCCACTGAACAACACCCGGCAGCGAACGAAAGTTCACTACCAGACGGTTCACTTCAATCGTCTTAGGCCCGAACGAGCCAGCCTCGACAATCGACGTGAAGAGGTTCAGATCCGCACCGCGGAACAGGAAGATGGATTGGAAACCATCGCCACACATGAAGATCGACCGACAGTCGCCCTCCTCCCAGTGTTCGATTAGGCCCTTGAGCAGGTCGTACTGCGCCTGGTTGGTGTCCTGGAACTCGTCCACCATGATGTGGGTGATGCGATCCTCCTCGAGGAGTGCATCACCAATGCTTTCACCATTGCCCAGCGCTTGGATTGCACGCTGCGCCACTTCCGGGAAGTCCAGGGAGTTGGTCGATTCGAAGGCCAGGGTCAGATTCGCCAGCAGGTAACGCAGAATCACGGTGAGGTGGCCTACCATCTCAGCCGAACGAGCAGGAAAAGATACGTCTGGCAGGGTGGCCAGAAGTTGCAAAGCGCTGGCATAGGTAGCCGACTCGCCACCTTCCTTGATGCTGCCCAGCAGCTCGTTCATATTCTTGGTCAGAGGGTGCTTGGCCGGGAAGCCTTGCCGAGAGTCAACGCGGGTACGAATGCCACCAGTCGTGGTCAGCATGAAGCTGCTAAAGGCTCGCAGATAGGCGAGGCCTTCAGTATCCGGTACCAGGCTTGGGATCGTGCTAGCCCACTCGAAACCTTCAAGATGGCCAGAGGAAGTCTCCAGGCAGCGCATGCACCCGGTAATCTCAGGCACCGAGATTGCAGCGATCGCCTCTTCAGCTGCACCCTCCACACTCCGAGCGACAGCTGCTGTCATGGAGTCGATATCCAGAGACAGGATTCGCCCGGCCCACTGGTCACGCTTCATCAGCAGCACTTCGAACAGCGGCACCAGGTCCTCGAAACGATTCTTTGCGAACGCCAGCACCGCCTGCAGTGCTTCAAGCAGTTGTTCAGGCACGTCTTGATCATTGACCGCGGCAAGGGTGCTCAGAATTGCTTGGCGATACACCAGAGAAGGATCGTCAGAGGTTTTGCCGCCGCCAAGACCAGCCATGATAGGAGTCTTGCTCGCCAAAGAGGCGCAGAAGCTATCGAACGTCATGATGCGGAGGCGGCCAGGGTTCAGCAGCAAGTTCCATCCCAGCTGCTTGTCACGAGCCAGTACCTGGCGGGCGAGTTGGTCTTGAACAACCTCGTGAGGCTTTACAGGGGCGGAACCAATGGCCGCCATCGACAGTGCGCTAATCACCCGCTCTACGATCTCTGCGGCCGCCGCGTTGGTGAAGGTGATCGCCAAGACCTCTTCAGGGCGCTCGACAACAGTCAGGCAAGCCAGCATGCGAAGCTGCAGGGTGGTTGTTTTGCCCGAGCCCGCCGGCGCCAGCAGAATCATCGAACGACGCGGATCAACTGCCAGCGCTCGAGCAGCACCATCGTGTGGGTTCAACGCTGCAATCGCAGCAAAGATGGGATCGAGGTGGAACTGAGTGTTCAGCGGGGTGAATGCGGTCATGTCGGGTGCTCCTTAGCAGATGCACCCAGAATAACGGCGGGTTTCTGTGCCACTAGCCGTGCTGCAGATCTGGATCAAACATCAGTCGTAAAGGCACTGATATGCGCCAGCTACGCATCACTGCAATAATCTGAGCCAAACCTGAAAGGCTCGCGGGCCCACGTGGAGAAAGGATCATGAAGCACACAACAGGAAAGGCTCGCACTCATCGAAACAGGCGCCTGAATCATGAGGTCCTGGAAGTTATCAGCAGGACACCATTCAGCTATTGGTCACCTGCTACTGGTGATGTCGCCTGGGCGGCTTGGTATGGCTCACGTGAAGCCATGTGCCAGATTCACTCTGAGCTTCTTAGCACCGGTGTCCGCTTCGAAGGCCATTCCCGAAGCCAGCAGAAACTGATGCCTATTGGTCAGTTCCTATCGACCATGCTCCTTCACAAAGGGCGAAGGCAGGCGCTGGAGGAAAGCTTAGGCCCTGTCCGATACAGCGAAATCCTTCCCGAATCGTCTCTACCCGAGAAGATCCGCAGCATCATAGGAGACGACGCCTATAACCGTATCCAACATGACGTGGCAACGGTATCTGCGATCGATCTGTACAGACGAATTGAGGGGTGCATCCCCCAGATAGCAGAAATGTTCCTTTTTGGCGGATTCAGCCAGCACATGGCGAAGGTAGCTCTAGAGCTGCACGCCGTTCTTGACGCTGCAGATGGTGTCATGGACAGCAGCACTGAGCTGATGGTGGACCTGGTGTTGCACCACCTTGTCATGAGCATTCCGGTCTTTCTTATACGAGAAAGTCTGATAGCAAGCAGATCGCGAATCCAAGAGATATACCACCTGGCCGGTCTTCTCACTGGTGCAAATGAGCTATCAGGTCTCGACCCTCAATCGCCCCTTTATGGAAGTGATCCTGAAGTTGCATTGGTTTTGGCTTCAGATATCCCAGCGGCGTGTTCAACCCTCAGATACCAAAACGCAACCGACTACGCAGACTTTTATCTAGAGTCCACACAAGCATTCCTGCTCTCCTCTAGCCCAGAAGGCGGTTTCTCGAGGGCAATATCGGCCGTCTGTGAGGAAGGGGTCATTTTCTGGCAGGACGCACTTGAACTGGTACGAAGCATGGAACCAGACGCAACCTCACTGGCTAGGCTGGAGTTACATGCTCAGTTTGCACCACCTGAGAAAGTTGCGATGGTGAACCATGAGGTGCTTGCAGCCGCTCGCACGTACAATCAGGCCACGCTCACATTCCTCGAAAGTGTGTTCACCGAGGAAACAGATGAGCATATCGAAAGCTTGCTGTCGCAGGTTCAGCAGCGTATCGCGGAACTCGCCGCAGCGCCTTCAGCAGCAGGATACGCTGAGCTTGGAGTCCTGAGTCAGCGAGCGACTGAGTTGACCAAGGCGCAGGTGCAACTGTTGAACCACAGGCTTGATCAGATGGATGTTTTCCGAAAGCAGGCTGAGGAGTTCAAGCGGGTTGCTGTCGACATAGTCGAGAGCAAGCGCCCTCAACCGGCTGCACCAGCCGACCAGCCTCAACCAGATCGAGAGTCCAGCGGCGACTCTCGGAGTGATCTTGAAGTCGAGCTTCTTGAAGCGAACGCGAAGCTTGAAACTGACCTCAAGCTGGCCCGGGCTGAAAATCATCGGTTGATGAGCCTCAACTCAGGCCTTCAGACTCGCGGTCCTGCAGGCTCGGCGGATGAAGAGCTTGTTGATTTGGTATGCAGAAAAACCCGTGGCCTGCCGCTCACCCCTGTGCAGATCCTTCGGTACTTCCAATTGATCGCGCCCGATCGTGTCGAGATTCTCGACAGTGCCTGGAAGACCGCGAAAGACAGCGCAAATTTCAAAGAACCAGACCGACTCTTCGAGATGCTGGGGAGACTTGTCTTCGAGTACCTGGACGGTGTGCGTTCTGGCGAAGCAATGGGTGCCTTAGGCATTCAGCTTTTTGCTGGGGGGTTCGCTGCAAAGGAGTCTCTCACTGTGCAACGCGACGTGCGGATGAGAGCCCAGCGGGAGTTCATGTATCGCGGGGAAAGTCGCTTCTTCGAGTACCGGCTTCGCATCGCCAATGGATGGGGCCCCGTAGAGGGTATGCGCCTCTATTTCGATGTCCTCGATGACCGCCTGGTAATCGCTTATGTTGGCGAACATCTAGACCAGGCCGGCACGAACTAGAGAAGCCCCGCCGGCCAAGCCCTACCTGCCGCCCAGCATGCGTACAAGCCACCCTACGTTCTGGGCTTCAGCCAGCAGCAAAAGCTTCGGCCGGAATACATCCCAGGTCCACCAGGCGCCAACGGCATAACCAAGGGGCAATGCCATCGACATCCCGTTAAAAAACGATCTGGATGCATTAGGTAACCCGGCGTCACCAACTCCGATCAAGATCAGGGGGAGAGAAAGGAATCCGATGAACCCTAGCACTGCAGCAGCAAGCCTGTTTGCGTGCCATACAAAGCCAATTACCCCGCCGCACACCAAGCCTTGCCACCAGGTCCAACCACCCCAAAGCTCATAGTTGGACACTCCGGTTCCCAGAATGAAGGCAACAGCAGCAATTGCTAGGTACACGAACATCGTCATTCCTCTGGAAAGTCAGGGCGATTCTCTCACAGCAATCGCCCAGTCTGTCTGCAGACTATCGTGCAAGTGGGGCAAGATACTCGTATCCCATGGGCAGCGCTTTGCCGGACTGAACCAGGTCAGCTACACCTGCCATGAAATCTTCGCTCATTTCGTGCAGTTGCTTATCCCATGCTTCGCATTGGGCCGCCCACTTCTCCTCAGTATTCACAGCATCTGAGTTGGTTTTCTCTCCTGGTAGCAGAGCTGCTGTGAAATCACTACGGACATGGAAGCCAAGCGACTTCAGGTTCACCTGCGCGAGAGAGATACCTGAGATCGGCTTGATACCCTTGGCTTCATAGTCGGGCTGGGTAGCGTAAATAGGCAGCTGGGGCTCAGTCATGCTCGTGGCATTGAGGCTAGTCATCCGCATCGAACTGCCCGTCTTGTAGTCATGCACAATTTCGCGGTATTCGGTTCGATCAGCATCCAGATATACCCGGTCTCGCCGGTCCATCTTCACGGTAAGGGCAACCTCACCAATCGTGATGTCGAAAGGCTCTTCAAAGGCAATAACCTCGAATTCCAGGGTGCGCTGTTTCTCCAGCTCCAGCCATTCGACACACAGCGAGGACAGCCGGCGTTGCTCCAGTACAATCAGACGCTGGCCGTAGCGCCATCCGAGTTTGTTCAGCAATTTCTCGGATGCCTCCGCAACCTTGCTCGCTACCAGTGAGTAAAGGTCCTCCTGGCCAAAGGACTTCAGGTTCCAAGAGGTTTTGACCTCTCGCCAGAAGAGCTCAAGCACCAGGTGCACCATAGTTCCCTGGATACGTGGATCAAGCCCCACAACGGGCTCCGGGAACGGCGTGGCACCCAGGCGATTTCGTGCAAACGCAAAGAATGGTTCCTCTGCGAAGTCTTTGAAGATCTGTACGCCGCCCTTCAGAGTGCTCAATTCATCAGCTGTCACCGCCGGTACCTCCTCCTCTGCGAAGACGGCACGGTTCAAGCCCCCAAGCAACTGATCAAGGAAGTCGCCCTTAGATGCCGGTCGTTCAGTCGGCGCCGGCCAACTACCGAACAACTCACTTGCGCCAATAGCAGCACCCTTCTCGTTATGGTGGGCACAAGAGACGGTGACCTTGTCACTCACACTGAGCAAAGAGCTCGTCACGACCTGCGCATGTTCCAGTGCACCATCACTCGAAGCCTCCAAGATACCGGCCGCGACCTGCAGCTCGACTGGAATGAATGGAGATGGCTCCATTCGGGATGGAAGTACAGTGTTAGCAGCACCTACCACCCACACGGCGTCGAAGTTCAGCCCAATGGCATCCTCGTAGCCAAGGATCGATACCGGGGCGACATGAGCGATACGCGGCTGGAACTGACGGGTGTCCACAATCTCACGCAGCCACATGTAGGCGCGCTCGTACTGAACGGTACCGAGTTGGGCATCGAGCGTACGGAACAGCATCAGGGCCTCATCCCAGGCCTTCAGGGTCTGGAATGTCGCACTGTCGACCTCGCGCTCACCAGGCCACCCCATGGCGATCAACGACTGGTTGAACTGATCCGCCCACTCAGATGGATAGCGATTCATCTCGCCGGACATGAGTGCTTCGAGGTATCCGGCATAACGCTTACGGAAATCAGGTACGGCATCGCCTTTGTAGGCGCCAATGGCGCGCAGAAAGTCCGTACCGCTCATGTTCATGCCCATGTTGTCACGGAGCCACACGTCAACCATCGCCCGGCTTGAGGACTCAGTCACCTCGCCCGCAATCCACTGAGAACGCAAAACGCGGCTGAAGGCTTCAGGGTCAGCCTCACTCGGAGTGATCGAGAGGATGTCCATTGCAGAACGAATCACCGGCCTGGAACCCAAAGATTCCCCGCTAGAGATATCCCACGGTGCCCGAGATTCACCACCGGGGCCTGAAGGGAGCAATGAGCCTGGGCTGGCATGCAGGCTCAGAGCATCCAGTAGCGGAGCCTGGTAGGTGCGGATGTCGGGCACCAGAATCGCCAGCTGTGGAGCAGCTAGAGGCGTTTCCACGTAAGGCTTGAGCTGCTTACTCACCCACTGCGCGACCTCAGCAAACTCAGCAGCGGAGTTATGCGCGCGAACTAGGGTCGGTGTCGCCTTCTCGCCAACAGTAGAAACGATGCGCAACGTGCATCCGGCCGCCTCGAGAGCGCGGAACACTGCTTCCTCAGCCGGATTCAGTTTGGTCATACCGACGATAGCAATCGTCTCTGGAACGACGACCTCACCGGCCTGGATAGCCTTCAACAGCAGGCCGGGAAGATGAGCGCGGAAAACGCACTGCTTCGCCGCGCAGGCAGCGTCGAGTAGCCCCTTCCACTGGAAGAAAGCCTCGTACTCAGCCCTGAAGGCGAAGCGCTCACGATCAATTGGGATCTCGTACTTATAGACAGAGGAGTACGCCTGGCCAACACGTCGAGCGGCGCTCGTCGAGGAGATCATGTTCGCAGGCAGCAGGCCTGACTGATCGATGACGCTTTTGACCATAGCCAGCTCCTGAACGGGGAACAGCAGCTGCTCATCAGGCATCAGCGCCAGCCAAGTGCTCTCGATCCAGGAAGTGATCGTTTGGATTTTCCCTTTGGTAAACCAAGCCTTCTGGCCAGCAGCTGCCTGCAGTAAGGCCGCACTCTGCTTCAAGCGCCGGGCTACACGCTCGGTCGACGTCAGAATCAGCGTGCCGTCAGTCATGCTTGCGAGTTCAGGAATAATGTTCACGTTGGCGCTCTCCATATTCGATGGATACAGCCTAACGCCCGAAATCTGTGCCACCAGCGCGATTAAGTTCTCAGTACAAGCCGCAAATATAGGGCAGTCACTACGCACTATTTAGGTATGGACAACGACCTATTGGCGCCACCATGACTCCCTCGAGAAACTCCGAAGCCGTTCAATGGCCAAGTAATACATCAGAGCCCTGCACGCTCTCTTTGGCCTATCAGCCTGTTATCGACATCGCTCGAGGCCCCACCTCAGCCGTGGCATTTGAGTCGTTGTTGCGGATCACCAAGGACGGTGTCACCCGCGGCCCGATCGGACTGGTCGAGAAAGCAGAAGCGAATGGCTCAATCGTGGCCATCGATCGCTGGGTGCTCAATGAAGTGATTCACCTGGCAAGGGCAAGGCCGGCGCTCAACGTCTGGGTCAACACCAGCCAGTTGTCTATTGCCGATCCTGAATTCTTGACCGAGGCAGTTCGCGCTCTCATTGGCAGCAGGACACTGGGCCGAATCTCATTCGAAATCACTGAGACGGCAGATGTTGATGCCGGCCTGCTTGCACAGCGTCTGGATGCACTCAAGATGCGCGCAATCACAGTGCTTATAGACGATATCCGAGACGGATACGCCAAGAAGAGCCTACTTCTCAGCGATGCAGTAGCTGGATGCAAGCTCTCACGCGAAACTATGCTCGAGTTGCACACCTCCGCGCGCGTTCGCTCCGAGGTTGAGCAGCTGTTGAAGCTTTGCAGGCTGCACCGAAAACAAGTCGTACTAGAAGGTATTGAGACTGAGGCTGACCTTGAGGTAGCCAGGCAAATGTCGATTCCTCTGGCCCAGGGATACCTCTTCGCCCGCCCCAACACGCCTGAGCAGCTCTCGCTCTACCCGCAGATGAACCCTCAGCAGATTCGCCTCCCTCAAACCAACTAGGGGCCACCCGCAAAGCGGATGGCCCCTAGAGATTTTTTCTTCCCTGCCGCGTAACGCAGCCCGTTCTTCGCTAGATATCGATTCGACCACGAGCGTTAAGCCACTGCCGCATTTCCGCCGGCGTAGCCTTCCGATTCTGTACATGGTCAGCCGCTACCTCAGCCATGCTCTTACGTCCTTGTTGCTTCATCTGGGCAGGAAGCATTACCAGCTTGTTCTCTTCGATGATGTCTCTGACGACTTGAGTGCAGAGCAATGACTCGTAGACCGCCAAGGGCGCACGCTTAGCATCACCAAAGCGCACCAAGTGCTGCCACCAAATCCCGGACAGAACATGCGGCAGAATCCTTTCGAACTTGGGATCAAGCAGAGTCTTCATCCGGACTATCGCGTCTGGCGCGCTCTCAGAGTGAATGGTACCGACGACTCTGTGTCCACTCGACGCGGCGATGATTGCCGCCTCAGCTGTTTCCGGATCTCGGATTTCCCCTACCATGATGGTCAGACGGTACTGCCGCATGAAATCCCGAATTGCCTCAGCAAAGTTATCAGTCTGCTCACCCACCTGACGCTGGATAACCGTTGGGTCTGGATGAATGATCTCAACTGGATCTTCCACGATTCCCAATGGGCCACGAATGGATGCCTCCAGCGCTTCGATCGATGCCGTCATGGTGGTCGACTTACCCGAACCCATCTGCCCAGCGAACAGAGTTAGCCCAGGCTCGAGTAGCAAAGGCCTGATTACATCCCAGGGCAGCCTTAGGTCTTCCGCAACCCGCGGTATCTGCGTGAGCAGCTTCCGCATCGTGATGCAGTATCCCTGCATCGTGTTCGCAAGGATGCAGCGGTACCTATTCCCTTCAAATGACTCAGTGAAGTTCACCGACTTTGTCGGCTTACCCTTCCGATCACCCAGGAGGCGTTGGAATAGATCAGCCCAAGCCGCCGGCGGGGCAATTGCAGAGGAGATACCGAAGTTGTCCTCAAGGGCTAGGACCTTTTCCGACAGCATCAGGTTAGTCGCAGTGAGCGGGTTTACTTCCGCAGCCGATTGCCTCGCAAGCGAGTTATTCACCTTGCCGTCTCCTAGCATCAATGGTGTTTCAAACCCCAACTGGGGAAATAGAGAGGGATGTCCTGGGGCTAGCGTGTATCTTCAAGATGTAGGAACTTCTTTTGCCCGCTGACCCAGTCAGCACCTGTCGCTCCTTTGCGGGAAGTGGTCACGATAACCCTGGTCTTTCCATTTACCGTTTGCGTCTCCATCCCTCCGTACCCGTCTTCTAGGAATGGCAAATCAACTGCGACGTAGCACCGGGCCGCATCAAACTTCACTAGGAAGTCAGTCCCAAGATCGTTTTTAGCGGGAAGTTGGTAGTTTGCGGTTAGCTTATTCTGGAGCTCCTGGGTGGACGACCAGGTAGGCATCGTCGGGTAAGTGTGTGTAGCTACACCATTGGCGACCGTGGTGGTGAGGACCTTACGTCGAGCAACGTCGCACGCACGCAGAATCGTTCTTGCCTTCTCTATCGAGGAGTTCACCCTAGTCGCTTGAAGCGTGTCCTGGACGGCAATCCCAACCAAGGCGGCTAGAAAGCAAACGAGCAGCACGACAAATGCGAGCTCCACCATTGTGAAACCCGCTTGTGACCGTGAGCGCATCATCAGTAACCCCGGATGCCTTGGCTCATACCGACTAGAGGCAAGTAGAAGCCAACGGACATTAGAATGATAGCGACGGTCATAGCAGCAAAACCGAATACACTGGCCATACGGCTGACCTTTGACGAAGCCTGACCGTAGTGAATCTTCAAAGCCTTAAGCAGGTTTGAAAGGATTTTCTCCCTGTCTTTCAGGTTCGCATCCTCAAACCCCTTCAAGTTCTGCTTCATCAACTCTGGCCAATCTTCATGGTCGAGACTCGATGACAAGGCTCCGCCTTCACGAGTGCGTTCGAGTGCCTGGAGGAACAGTTTCTGAGTACGCCCAGAACTGCGCTCCTGCAGGAACTGGAAAGCTTGCTGGTTGCTGAATCCACTGAAAGAAAGGATCTGGTAGTTAGAGACGAAGTTGATCGCCCGTGTGATCTTCAGCTGCTCGTTGATGTGCAGTATCGGCCAGCTGTTTTTCACCGCATCCCAGTACCTGTCCCGGGTCGCGTATAGCCCGCCGAGAATTGCTAACGTCGGAATACCATAGGCATGGTAGAAGTCCGACAGCGCCAGCATGATGTGGCTTGTGGTGTTCAGCGTGAGCGGGAGACGTTGGACCTCAATAAAGTCAGTGAGCGTTGTTCCACCAATGTACGGAACAAGAACGATGAAGCCGAGGCCAAGGCCGGTGTAGGCAAGACCTTTGATGAGGGTCTTGCGGTATTCAGCCTCTGCTTCCAGTTTCTCCAGCATTGTCCTGGAGGCTCGCTCCAACGACTGCGAAAGCTTGCCTGTTTTGTCACCGGTTTCAGCGAGCATCACGACCGTATCGCTGAAGCGCAGCAGCGTGAAATAGTCTTTCGGCTTCTCGCAGATATCCATCTGCGCCTTGGTAATACCGATCCTGGCGTAGGGAACGGATTCCTCAATCGCCCGGCTGGCAGGCCAGCCGGATTCGATCTTTGAACAGATCGAGGAGAGCATCACCACCTGGTCTACTACCGGGAACTTCCGATCCAGCAACGCCGCCTTGATGCCACCGAAGTAGTCGACACGCACCTGGTCAATAGTGCGTTTCGACAGGCCGCTGAGCTGGATTGCCTGCTCTCTGCTTTCAGCCTTTAGCGACGGGAGCTTGCGCACATAACCCGACTCGTCGAAGTAGCTGATCTGCCAGTAAGCCATGGTGATGCGTCCTAGTTAGTTGCAGCGGAAGCCGATGTTCACACTTGTGGTGCCGCTCGCAGTCGCAGATGCGACGTTGCCATTGTCCGAGAGGCGAGCTGCCAAGTCAGAAGCTGCGTTGGAGTCGGTCGGGTCGACCACATAGTTGACGGTGACAATCCCGCCGGTAACAGAGGACACAGACCAGGTTGTCCCCCAAGGGGTGTTGGTTTGCAGGCCGCGTTCGAGGAGTTTGGCTTTGGTGACCGTCGTCGCGTCACACTTGTTCTGGCGGGCTACCGCCCGACCAATAGCGCCCACGAACTCTTTCTCGATTTGAGTGGCCGCCGCACCGTAGTTAGCATCGTCCCGTTGCTTCTTCAGGCTGGGGAGCAGGGTCCAGGCCAGGATACCAATCACCACGAGCACAAACGCCAGTTCCACCATGGTGAAACCGCGCTGAGCGCCGGCAGATTTCATCGAACGAATATTGCGTGTTGTAGCGTTCATGCAGTCCTTCCTTACAGTTGAGGAACAAGTGGGGTATGTGTGTTGGCGGTTGGTTTACCGGCGGACGATCCACCAGCAGATTGGGTCCGGTCCGTCAGATAGGGGTCGAGTGTCTTTTCGAGTTCTTCCAGTGTCGTGATCCCCTCCTTCACCAAACGGAGTCCGTCATCCCACATGTCCCGGAATGAGCCCGATGCAAGACCTTGGCGGCGTAGTACTCGGCCAGGCGTCCCGAGAAGCATTGCGTCCTGAATATCTGGCGTTACCAGCAAGATCTCCACGACACCGATGCGCCCCTTCATCCCGCCAAAACCGGTTCTGCAATGCTCACATCCATCCGGATTGGCCTGGTAGACGACTGGGTCAGTTGTGCCCGCAAAGGCAGCGTTGCCGGAGTAAATGGCGTAGCGCTTAGCATCGTCGGTCAGGCGATGAGGCTTCCTGCAGTGCTTACAAAGTTTTGCCACGAGTCGCTGCGCAACGATCGCTGTCGTATAGGTCGCGATAATGTCGCGAGGAACACCCATCGTTATAAGACGATCGATGGTCTGATGACTGCTACTGGTGTGCAGGGTCGAGAAGACCAAGTGGCCAGTCATCGTCGCGTTGTACGCCAGCTCTGCAGTCTCCTGGTCTCGCATTTCGCCGACGAGAATCACATCGGGATCTTGTCGGAGAAATGCGCGGAGTACCGTCGCAAAAGTAAGATGCTCAGAAACCTCGGTGTGGCCCATCCCCTCATGGCGAAACTCAATAGGATCTTGAGCCGTTTGAAAGCTTCGGTCAGGGTCGTTCCGATAGCTCGCATCCAAGGTCGCCGAAAGCGTCGTCGTTTTGCCGGAACCTGTAGGCCCGGTCACCAGCACCAAGCCAGCGGGCAATGCTCCAAACCAGTTCATCAGCTCAGTGTTTTCTTGAGTCATACCCAATGCAGGTAAGCTGACCAGCGTTTGGTCGTTGCCGAGCAAGCGAATGACAATTTTCTGCGAGCGACCATTCAGTGCGCTTACAGGCAGGGTGCTAACACGAAGCTCGATAGTCTTGGACGATGAAACATCAAAATTGAAATTCGCGTCTTGAGGCTGCGTACCGTCGTATGGTTTGCCTGCAAAAGTGTCGATGATTACCCGTGCGACAGATTCCTGGAGAGAATCCTTGTATTGCCTGACGTTTCTGAGTCGGCCGTCAATGCGATAGCGAACCTGGATTTGGTCGATTTGCTGACTTGGCACTAGATGAATATCTGTGACACCGCGTGCAGCTGCATTTTTCACCAGATCAGTAACGAGCTTCTTCGAGATCTCCTTCTGGTGCTCGCTATCGCTAGATTCAACGTGATCAGCTTCTGCCCCAACATTTCGAAGCGCCTCAAGCTGCTGGGAACCGATTACGCCAACACCACTTGGGCTAGGTAGCCCATTCTTGAGTGCAAAGGCGTTGGCAGCACTAACCACCTTCTGGTCCAGAGGGTTCGGCGTAAACATCACTCCGTCATAGATGGCGAACTGTGCTTCACCATCGGAAAGATGACAGTCACGACCCTCATCAACACCTTTGAAGACTGGAAGCCGTATAGCCTCTCCAACAGCCGCGACCACTGCGCTTTCATTGTTTGCGAGCCGTCCAATGTCTTGGATCACGCTTTCAATGGACTCACACGGCGACATGCTGTCTGCCTGGGCCTTGGTAATAGCTTTATGGCGTACGAGGACTTCAAGAATGCGCTTTTGCCGTTGTACGACTGCACTGCTCATAGGAGACACCTGTATCAGCGAGACGAACGCGACCAGTCGATACTGAGAACCTCAGTCCCGGACGGGCCTTTCATGTATGCACGGGAGGCGTCGAAGCGGATGAGAGTCAGATCATTGATCTTGTCGCCAATCCTAAGGACGCGATCAGATCCACCTGACTTCACGACAACGGAATCTGCCCTCACCTCGATGAGCCTGATCGAGTTTGGGAACTCCACTGAGCCTTTTGAGGGACTCTTCTTCGGCGACTGGGCGTTGAAGGCCGGCGCCGAAGACGACTGTGTCGACGGCTGCTCAAACGAGAACGGCATGCCGCTGTTGAGTTGTTGCTGGGCAGATGCAAATGGGTTGGAGTCATCCGGACCCGCCTTGGCTGCGCGCTCTCTGACTTCAATACCAAGTTGCTGGAAACTTTCTACACCCAAGGGTTGGCCGTTCTCATCAACCAGTTGCCCGGCATCGATCATCTGCTTGACGGACGTTGCCATCTCGGCTTGCAGCTTCAGCTGGTCGCGTTTGAACCGCATGCTTTCAAGCTGCTGATTCCGCGAGCGGACCTGATCGTCCTCGTTGTTTAAGGCCGGGGATGCAATGGTTGGAGCCGCAACAACAACTGCGATAGCAAGTACGGATAGTTTGATCAGACGGTTCATCATTCAGGTGCCTACCACTGTGATATTGAGCTTCATGACACCGCCAGAAATGGCGTAGTCGTAGAGGAAAGTTGGTACCCGGGTCTGAATCGCACGGGCGATGGAAAGCACAATGCGAGGCTCACCTTCGAGTTGTGCGTTCCAATGCCTGAGTGGGCCCGAGTAGCTACGTTCAGGCTCTGCATCAGGAGCTGCATCGAAGGGCGTGAATGACACCCCTGAAAGCGTTGCTATAGCGGACGCTGTCCTCCAAGAGGCCTCAAGCTTTGGGAGAACCTCAAGCTTGTTGATTTGCTCAACATCCCGACGGAGGTCAGTAAGCGTTCGATCGATTTGGTCATAGTCGGCTGGTAGCACCCTCATATCACTGAGATAGACGGTGCCCTTAATGGCCAAGGCCAGCGTTAGAACCATGACTGCGTACATGGGTTTACTGAACCGCTCACGCTGACGTCGCGATCTAGCAAAGCCCCGAGTAGCTTTTGTCGGATTGAAGAGATTAATTTTGCACCTCCTGATCACCAGTTAGGGTCAGTTGGTAAGCCATCGAAGGTAATAGCTCTGCAGTTACACCTGGAACTTTCAGAGACAGATCCAAGCGATACCCGGGCCTGGTTTGGAAAATATGCTCAGCCACGAAACTATTCGCTTTAGAAGCGGATTCAGGAGTAGAGAGATCTGGTTCATATGTCAGCAGATCATCGATACGTCGGAGCACGACACTGTCATCAGGGCGTGTTTCGAGGCGCTCCATTAGCAGCGCTGATATCCGCTCTCCAAGCTCATCAACCTGGATCTTTTTCGCGCCATACTCAGCCATGTTCATCTTGTGAACTGAGTACATGGCGTAGTTGAACGCTGCTGCGGCAAACGCCAGCACCAGGCAGATAACACCAACGGCATACCAACGCTTGGTCTGCTCGTGGCGCCGCCTGTCAGCCATATCAGCGCGGGTTTGAGCCGGCGTATCAGGCAGTTCCAAGTCATCAAGATCGACAACAACCTGTACCGCACTATCCAGGTCGTAATCGTCATGTACGTCACTCAGGAATCCGCCAATGAATTCTGACGACGTCTGGATGTTTGCCGGGTTTCCATAATCTGTGCCGGCCTCCATCAGGAGGTAATGACCTGAGTGAGCGCCGGTACGGAAGATTGTCAGCTGCTCGCCAAGCGCAACCTTTCCATTCGCGAAAAGGGTCTGCCAGAGCCCATAGACGGGCAAGCCTGGATAGTTCTCACGGAAACCTTCCAGAACGTTCTCGTCGATATAGATGGGAGGGCGACCGTCAGCACCCGCTGGTTCGATGATGGTGTAGACATCACCTTCACTGACGGTGGAGAGCACCTTCGAACCGACCGAGTCACGGACGAAGATGACTTCCTTCCCATTTACCTCAACAGGAACGTTGAGCAGCAACTGGCGAGCCATCAGAACACCCCTTCAACCAGGGTCGGAGTCACGACCAGAACAAGCTCGCGGCGCTCGAGCGAGTTGTTGATGCCTTGGGTGAGAGGGTTCAACACTGCCTTGCTTACCAGGTTCTGCCACGGGAGCTGACGCAGCGCTTCATTCATGCGCTTAGTGATCAGTCCGCCCATGTGAACAGACTGGCCGGAGGATGCGACCAGTTGAGTACTGAACTCTTTCAAGTTCACACGAGGCGTCTCGAAGGAGTAGTCACCAATCATGATGGTGTCAGCTTCATTGAGATTGGAGATCACCGGCCAGACATCAATGAGCAATTGGTCATTGTCGAGAACGCGGACGGTCAGGCTGAGAGTCACACCCACTTTCAAGCGACCCAGTTTCGGAGTAACTGTCGCGTTACCGTTAACGTCCTGCGTTTGCTCAACGTCGACGATGTAGGTCAGTTCCTCGCCGGCGTAGATTTGCGCAGGCACACCATTGCGAACAGTCAGGTTCGGTTGATCCTTCAACTCAACACGACCGTAGTTCTCCAGGAATCGAACCAGTGCCGTCGCCGTTACCTGATCCGACTGATAGGTGCCTTTCACGTTCCAGAAAGGATCGTCGCTGGATGGGCTGGTATTGAAGAAGTTGAGACCCAGCGGGTTGCCATTCACCGTCGAATTAACAAGCAAGTTCCAGTCGATACCCTTCTGCTTGCCGTCGTTCAGCAAGACGTCATAAGCCTCGACTTGGACGTTGACCACCTTGGTCGATTCAGCAATTGCTCGCTTCAGATAGCGATCAAGCACCTTCATCTTCGACGGTTTTCCGCCGGCAGTAACGATACCTACCGAGCGGATACCCTCGATGTATGGCTTTGCTTCTGCAACTTCCAGATCGGGGGCAAATCCGGCGCCATTGGCACCATCGAAGTTCAGGCCAGCGCCTTGATTCGGGACGTACTGGGAGGCCGCGACATTCGGCATACCCATCGCAGACAGTGCGGCATTCGCAGTTAGTCCTGGAGCAACCTCATCCTCTACACCGAGAATTTTCCGGGAGCCCTCGAGGATCTTCAGCCACTCATCTTCCGAGAGAGTAAAACCGACGACGTTACCGGTTGAGACGCCTGTACTCGCGTCGGTCGCACCCTCGTCTGCTTCACCAGCCCTTGCACCTCTTGTTTGAGTCGAGGCGATGACGTTGTTCACGTTCCGGGTCGATGCGAAAGCGGCAAGGTTCCACTCTCGAGTTTCGAAGTTGCTGACGATGATCCGGTTTCCCGTGATCTTGATGTCGAGGTCGAGAGTGCCTTCAACATACTCGATGAAGTCAGCAACGCTCATACCGCTTGCCATTACGTCGACGGATTGATTCAGATCCGTTCGGCCTTTAGGGATGATTGCGTAGCCAGGCAAGGCATCTGCCAAGACCTCGCGAAGGACCAACCCCGGCCCGCTCTTGAAGATAGGTCGGCTTTTCGCAACATCCTCAGTGCGGATTTCTCGCACATAGGTATTGCCTCGAAGAGCCTGCATCTTCTCCTTCACGTCCGGCCGAAGTGGCGCGTTCTTCTGTTCGTTGGTGAACTCGAAGGTGCTTTGGCAGCCGATCAAACCAGCCGCAATGGATACCGCAAGGACTATGTTCTTGAGTTTCATGCTCATGCCTGCTTACTCGGCTTCGTTGCTGTCGGACAGGATGATCATGGGGTTTGGATTCCCCTGTGCGTCCTTGAGATCCCAGAAGTACTTAAAGCGAACGCGGGCATCTCGAACGCTGCCGGTCAGCTCGCGCAGCGCAAGATCCCGTGGATCAGTGGAGATGAATTGGTAGCGGCGGGTATTCAGTTCAGGGTGTTTCCTGAAATCTGTTTCCACACGCCACCCCTCCGGCATCATCCCTGTGACGATCTCCTTCAGGGTCGCGGCTTCATACTCAACCGAGACTGGAGTGTTCAGGACCACTGTGGGGTCGATGCGCTCAAGAATTACTCGCTTGTGGGCCGCGGATTCGATGACCTCGGCGTTGCTCTCAGCAAGCATCAGCAACTGATCGCTTTGTGCTTTGATAGTGGCGATATCAGCAATCTGCTCACTCTTCACGCGATCAGCCTGTCGCTGCGCTTCCAGATTCAGGCGAAGAGCTTGTTCGATCTCAGCTTGTCGGGCGGCCAGGTCTTGCTGACGCTTCAAAGCAGCACTTTCTGCCGTTGCTTTGGCAGCTTGGAGCTGCTGCTCGGTCTGAGTCCGAGCAGTGGACAGCGCCTGGCGGTTGCGCTCCAGCTCCTCAAGAGTCAGGCGGTAGGTTCGCTCTGTCTCTGTCTCTTCGATCGACATAACCGGAAGGTCGGACGACAGGTCGATCTGAAGCGAGGAAGGCTTAGTGCGCTGGTAGTCCACCGGCTGATTAATGTTCTGAGCTCGACCAGCCTCGTAGGACCGATCGAACGGAGACATGGCCTGCCCAGAGCTAGACAGTGCTGCATCGCTGTACGCGCCAGCTACAGCGAAAGCCGATTGGGCTCCGAGCATCAGCGCCAAAATGGACAGTGCGTTCTTCACGACGGATTCCTTTGGAGTTGTCAGTTACAGCTAATAGTGGAAAGCCACTGCTCCAAAAAACGCCGTTTTGGTTGGCTCGATGCGAAAAAAAACGGCATCGTTTCCAAACCACGTCCTGAGTCCTACAGATGAGCTCCTCTAAGCCCCCCATCTCCCCAATTTCCGGGGTTATAGCGCTACTCACCATGTTTGTTGTACTGGTGTGTGGTTACGCTGCATTCCTTGAATACACCGGCAAGGCCCTCGACTATCAGGCCGATTCACTCGCGCCTTCCTGGTTCATGTTTCAACCTGCCGTGATCATCAGCCTGATATCCGATGGCGGCCCCATCGGCACACTGACCGCGGTTGCAGTGAACATTCTGCATTCGTGCTTTTTTGCCGCGCTCGTGTTCTCTGGTGGCACCCTCGGTTTCGCCAAGTACTTCACCCCGCGAAATCAGACCAAAGCACCCGAGGCTTCTACCACCCAGCCAGCTCCTGGTCTCTATCCATGTGCTATTGAGGGCTCGGTGATGATGATCTCCATTCCCGGAGGAACCGATCCAGCGACTGGTCAGGCAACACAGGGGATCGTTGACACTGATCCATTCACGCAGATCTTTCTACGTGTTGACCGCAAGCCGATCGTGACGAAGCGGCCGCCCAGCACTCCGATAGAGAAGCTAGAAGTTGCCCTATACGAGCTATTAGCCGCGCACCCCACAGTTCCAGCGAGCGTCGGCCACCATCATGCTGATGCGAACCTTTACGAGCACTCACTCTCGATCGCAAATGCCGTTGTAGGGTACTTCCGGGAGCGAGGCATCACAGAGCCTTTAGCTCGTGTTGCCGGCCTTGCACACGACGTAGATAAGCTGCTCGCGTACCAAGAAAAGTCCCCCGGGAACTGGGTGAAGCGAAAGGATGCAACCCACCACAACACCTTCAGTGCCTTTGTCGTTGCTCAGCAACCTGAATTTGCTTTGCTGGACCAGGATGACAAGCACGTTCTGACTATTGCCCTGAGGTACTACCACCACCCGGACAAGCTTCCCGAACACACGCATGAGCGTGTTGAGCGGCTAGTCAGCGCAATACGCCATGCTGATGGCAACGTCATTCGCGCTGAGAAAAGCTCGGGAGTTGAGTCGGCTCGCGAAGCAAACTCCACCAGCGGATTGCTAGATGCCGCCTTGGAGAAAATGTTCTCTACTGCCAACATCAATGACATCCACAGTACTGGTCTCTCATGGGGATGGACGAAGGAGGCTCTTGAGTTCGTCGTCATGCCAATGTCCAGACTGATCGAGTCCATTGGTGCATTCCTACCGGGCGAGCTGGCCCGTCAGCTTCAACTCGGAGTTGAGACCAGGCGCTTTGATCACCCCTCGATCCCAGTTCTTCTGGACGCGCTAAACCGCAACTCACTACTCATTACAGAGCACAAGGACATGGTCAGCTCAACGGGCCTGTTTGACGTCAAGATCAGCACGAAACCATGGAGGTCTTGCGTCCTTCTATCAAAGGATCGACTAGAAGAGATTGTGCCTACCGCCGTACCGAAATGGGGTAACACAAGCTTTACGGTGCGAGTCGTACGCGCCACAGTTGATAAGCGCCAAGCAGAGGACGTCGAGGATACTGAGGGTTAAAAGATTCCGCATGCAGAAACCCGAACCCGCCAACCAATGGCGGGTTTTTTATTGGGCACCGAGAATCCTGATTGCTGCCTCTGTGCGCAGGACTCGCTCCGCACGGTCAATCTCACCCATCCTGTTCCAGCACTGATAGGCCTGCTCATAAGCAGCCTGCCGCTCGGAAAGACGACAAGCAGTTACGCTGTACTCCCGCGAAGATAGATAGTCGTCAGCGAACTGCAGGAGCGTTTCGTCTCGACCGGTTTCCCAAAGCAACCGGACCACCGTGTCGATCACAACCTTTCGGGTCTCACCGCTCAAGCCGAAATAGATCAGCTTCAGTTGCCCTTTTTTGTCTCGGTAGACGAATTTCTGCAGGGATTTTTCTGCATATGCATAGTCGCCTATATCAACCGCCTTAGAAGCTCCGCTCGCGATTGCCATATCGTCTAGGCCTACGGTTGCTGCTGCGGTTACATTCTGCTCGTAACCTGGTACCGGGTAGGGTTTATCGGAGGTTGCGCAACCTGATACGGACATTGCCAGCAGCAGAATTGTTGGTATTACTGACGTACTCTGCGTCATCGGAAGTGCTCCACCAAGGAGTAGCCGCTCCCTGAACTGAACAGTGCATTCTTCTTCACTTCGAGCAATTTCAGTTGTGCCGGCTTAGCACCAAACATGCTGGTGATGTCCTTCACTGACGCTTCTGGTGTCTTGAGGAGGAAGGATGTATCGCTGTTCTTCATCATGTCTTTCGTCACCTGGTCAGGGCTCTGAACACCCGCCCACGCGCCCACACCATAACCGCGCCCTTCCGTCACGATTCTGTTGAACGGGCTGATCGCGGAAGCAGAGATCTCTTTGATGTGCTTCCCTTCGTCCGCTACCAGAATGTGGGCGGGGAACTTGGGGTTGAAGCTGTCTTTGCTCTTGGTCTCCATAACCCCCATTGCGAAGACCTGGTTTGCGATGATCCGCATGATCACCTGCTGATGCCGTGGGCTGAGGTTACCCAGATCGTACCGGTTGATCATTCCGTTACGCGGTCGCGCGATCGACTGCGTGAACAGCCTGGTGTCCACCATCACGTTGATCACAGAGCGCAAACTGAGCAGTGACTCTTTCGACCAGTGTTCCCAGTCAGCCGACTCGAAAACGTGCTGCTTTGTAATCGCTGCGTAGGTAAACAGCTGATCGACCATGCCTCCCAGCTTGCCCTTGAAGTCCTCCGAGAGCTGAATCAGCTCCTGGCTTACCTGCTCCTGCATTGCCCCGTCTTTCTCGAGAACACGAATCTTGGCCAAGGCCTGGTCACGCGCATAAGCAAAGTACCCCATGATCTTGCTTGCTGAGACCGCATCCATGCCGCTAGTCATCATGCCAACGATCAAGTCGATCTCTTCGAGGACCGTAGCAAACGTAGGTGACGGCCTTGTCCAAGTATCCATGTCATCGTGGTCAATGCCGGCCTTGCTGTAGACCCGCTTCAGAATCTCAGTCAGGTAGGCAAGTTGCTTCTGGCCGGTCTGCGGGTTGAACACTTTGACCAGCTCGATGGCGTTCTCGATCGTTCGGAAAACCCCTCCGCCCTCGACCGTTTTGGGCACCTTCAGCGGGTTAAGAGAGATCCCATCGGTGTAGTAGTTGAATACCAGATCATTGAAGTTTGAGGCGTCTACCAGGTGGCCTAGGCCGCTTCTGACAAAGTTCTCGTGCCTGAAGTCGCCCTTGATATCGATGATATGAAACGTCATTCCTCGAACGAAAACGTTCGCCACCATGTTGTGCAGGGTGTGCGTCTTACCCGCGCCGGAGCCTCCCATGAAAATCGCATTGAAGTTAGCGACCTGGGGAAAGGACCATTGAACAGGGACACCTCGAGAATCCATCCCGATCTGAATTGGGTCATAGTGGGAATACGCTGCGCGCACTCCCGAAGCTAACGCTGTAGGTTGGTGTGCTGCAGCTTGATGCATTTAATTTTCTCGATGAACGCTAGGTCTTCCGCCACCGCGGCCGGCATCGCCGTATCCGCGTCAGCACGTACAAATGGGTCACCACACTTGCTGCACTCCAGCTCACCAGTTCGGAGCTTTGCTGCATTTGATGTGGTGTCAGCAACGACAGAGGCCCCCTCGTCCCCGCCGCAGGAACAAGTAACGAAGATCCCCCCGCGCGCCAGGCGCACAGGTCGATCATCGAATAGCCCACGAACCTTCGCACACGCTTCCACTTCCATGCTGTCAGCCAGCTGGTCAAAGAAATCGACCCACACGTCGTCATGGGGTTTCTGGATGGTGTAATCCTCGACCTTTGCAGCAATGGCATGGAGGATGTGCGCAAGCTCATGCGGAATGACCTCAAGGATCATTGACTTGAAGTCCTGCATCAGGAAAAGGCCCTGCAGGCTGAGCTTCACAATTCCATGCGGCTCACCACGGATCAGGAGGACGTCGACTGACGACGCAGAATGATCTGAAAGGGTGTAGTCGAATCGAAGATCCACCCAGACATTGGAGCCAGGGAAGTTAACCAGTTGCAGCAGCCGGCTAACTTCTTTCGCAGCCTGGATCTCACGCGAGTACTCGGCGTTGTGCTGGGTGATGAGGGGAAACGTCAGATTATCTGTGCTCATACCCACAATAGTGGGAATGGACTACCCCAAATCTCACAATGACGTGCGAGACAATGCAGCAAACACCCTTTCCCACTCGCTGAAGTCCCCTTGGTTCGCGTCCTGGATCAGCTGATCCATCCGGTCAATCCCCTGGCTTTGCAGAAATTCAATGGTTGGCAAATGACGACGTGCCCACTTCTGCATGCCGATGGCATAAATCGCTTTTGAGCACCCTTCTTCGGTGCGATTCAGCGAAGGCTCCTCGCACCTCCGTTCCTCGGAACCACTGCTTTCCTCAGAGGGGCTCCGGACGCTGCGAATGCCGGTTCGAGCCCTCATGTGTGCCATCAGGATCTCATCAGGAAGGGTCGGATAGCTGAGTTTGAGCAATCCGATGCAGTGCAGCTGCAGATGAAGAATGTCAGCTTCGCTCAGACCGACATCAATGCTGCAGGCAGCACGGGAGTCTGCAGATGAACTGGACGCACGGATAATCAAAGCGAAGGCACGATCCGCTTGGTATCCACTCAACGTCCGGTAATCAGCTCCAGACCTCGCTAGCTCATAGCTTAGCGAGGGCACGTCACCGGATAACCATCTGTAAAGCGCTAAGGTGCCATCAATGTCCAGCGTGAGAGAGATTCTTCCAGGATCATTGTGCAGGGTGTAGCGCCCATTCTGCTTTCTGCTGAAGAGCAGCTTTAGGCCTGCCTGTACCTTTCCAGCGAAGGCGCATTCGGCATCAAGCTCGTAGTTACGCAGATAGATTCCGAATCCCACTGCGGCATTCGAGAACACCTGGTGGTGACTCAGATAGGTGCCGGCAGCAGGATTCTCAGGATTGGCGAGTTCGTATGCCCACCTGCCAGAGTCGCGCCTCTTTGCGGTGAGGAAACGCCTGTATGTGTCTTGAAAGTCGATGAGCATGATCACCACATGGGCATTGAACCTATGGGGTAATAGTAACGACTCAAGGGGTGTGGCAAAGCCGCATCCAGGTAGCGCATTTTTCAGTAGGCGTGCGGAAGCCCACCGAGGCCGCCGAAGCGTTCAGTGTCTGAATAGGGATATGAGTGAGAGTGAATCAGAAGGGTTGGCAAAGGGGCTGAATCAACAGCCCCTCGGTGTGCGGCCAGGTCCGCACTCGCCGGATGAGTCTGCAGTGTGAAATGGTCATGGGAATAGCCCTCAACCATCTACCCTCCACTGCAGAAGGCCGCCGAAGATTGGCGACAGTATCTCGTTCTCGACGCTGCCCATGAAATCGTTGCAGAACACTCCGTCCGAGTAGAGCACCAGCACGTGGCGCCCAGGGTTGGCCATCTCTGCTTCGGGGCTGAATGCATAGTAACCCTTGCCTGGGAATGCTCCGTCCAGCCTCACGTTCAGTGAGTCGATGAGATCGCGAACGGATTCAAGCGGCATGGACTCAGGGAAATGAAGTTGGGGAGCTTCTTGGCGGGCAACGATGCTCTCGACACCGCGGCGGAAATGACTCTCGAACGAGAAGCCATGGTCTGCAACTAACTGGGTCGTCAGGCTGCTCGAGATACTGATCATTGGACACCTCATCTAGGATTCGGGGCGGACGCCACCTCCAAGCACCCTCGATAAGAAGGTATTTGGAGGTGACGCCCGCCCTTCCCCCTAGGGAGAGGGCGGTGTCAGACCTCGGTTACAGCAGCGCTTTCAGCACAAACCCAACAAAGGCAAAGGCCCAGTCGAGTCCTGCGTAAACGACGCCCCCGATTGCTAAGTACCAGCTGAGCGCGCGAGCGGTTCGGCTGGATGCATCGGGATCTTGATACATGTGGAAGTACTCCTGGTCACCGATGTTGGCCGGACCAACAAACAGTTTCAGGCCTTCTTCTTGAGCCTTCGGAATTCCAAGCGCCTTCATCGCGTCATAGTTCAACGCAATGCCGTCCTTAGGGACATGTTTCGCACCTGGTTTCGAAGAGCAACCTTGCGCACGGATCATCAGGAATTTCCCGTTCTCCGCGTTGTAGATCTTCACAAGCCCCTTGCGACCGACAAGCCCAGTCCGGCCACGACCGGTTGCGCTGCCGATGTGCATGTTGCTGAGGCGAGCAATGTTCAAGGTTGCATCTTCGTCCTTCAGGCCAAAGCACTTCGTGATCTCCACGCATTTATCAGCCTGGCGTGCTGCAAAGTGGGTCTGGAGAGGTTTCGGGTCAAAGACCTGCATCACCTTCCAGGCACTCCGCGCGATCGCCAGAACGGCCAGATCAAAACGAGTGATCACTGCTGCTTTAACTTCAATTTTCATAGGAATCTCCTCTGAGGGCCGGACCTCAGCTCGCACACCCATTGGTGGCTAAATTAGGATTCGAGGGGACGCCGGCCGCGCCCCTCGTTCATTTCCGTTACTCGTCGATGTCGTCGTTCAGATCGCAGTCGTCACGCTCGAAGGCTTCCATCAACGCCTCCACCGCCTGCTCCTCTCGCTGCTCTTTGAGCACTTCGAGGTCTTTCCGCTTTTTGGCACGCTTGTCACGCATCTGATCGCGTTTGGTGAGGGACCGGATGGTCTCTCCGCTACGAGAATTGTCGATAAAGTCGTGCTGGGACATCACTTCCAGGAAGGCTGCAAGGCATGCCTTGTGATCCTCTTCAGGGGCCATCATCCAAAGCCGTTTGTTGAGAACGGCAACGGAATTAACGACAAGCCACGAACATGGATCAGTGAACAACGGCTCAATTGCTTCCCTTGCGGAACGCAACGTGAGCTGGTGATTCAGCTCCCTGACAAGTTGGCCTTTCGCTCCGAACTGCCTTGTGCCTGTGAATGGTTTGCCGACTCGCCGGTATAGAAAACCCAACTCGTCGAACATCCACTGGCCATTTTTCACAAGAGGCGCCAACCCGAGGGCCGACTCCAATCGTTCGATGGTCGCGTTGTCAGAACGGGTGTCAGACGTTGCAGTCGCTTTCACGACTTCGTCCTCATCCACTTCCTTCGCGCCTGGCAGATACCCGGAGGTAGACCATAGGGCTTTGCGGTCAAAAACCAGCTTTGTGGCTGGTTTCATCTGCCGCTGTTTACCCTCTGTAACGGATGGTTTAGCGATTACCGCGCCAAACAGATCGGTTTGCATAGTGCGCTCCTAGGGGGCGCACCACGGACCCTGACGGGTACGTGGTCGCCCGTCAGGGTTGGGTTGTGGTTGAGGGTTAGTAGAACGCCAGGAGGTCGCCGGTTTGGCCGACTTCCAGGCTACTGGCAACGCAGGCGTCTACGGCCGGGACCGTTTCTTCCTGCTCCTCGATATCCTCCACAGGGGTAGCAGCCGAGGCTTCTACTCCTGCCGCAGTTACCGCGGGGGCGGTCGCTACGTTGGTGGCTTGAGGATTTTGCGGTGCTTGAGTCCCTACCTGCTGAGAACCGGCTGCAGGTGCCGAGGCGCCCTGCTGCTGAACAGGTACAACAGCGATCAGCGGCTGCTTTTTCTGCAAGCGATCCCAGACCAAGGTCTGATCACGCAGCGCCAGCAAGCACTGCTCGAAGTTGGAGAACTCAATTGCGGTCATGCTTCCCGAAACCGGAACCTTCGCAAGTTCGGCCACAAGGGCGTCATGCAGAGGCTTGATCAGCGGATGAATGAACGACAGAGGTTCCAGTCGGTCACTCATTTGCTTCGCACGTTTTACGGTGCGCGGGTTGAGCTTGATCTCACCGTTAGTGCCCGCTTGGGCCTTGCCAGTGATTGTTTTAAGGATCGCGAGTGCCTCACCGCAGACATGCTGGATGCAAGCGCCCATCACCCCCTCTCGCAAGGCAACAACGCTGTCGCGCTGCGCCTCCATGAGTTCCGGCACAAAGTCTTCGCCATTGAGGTCAAGGACGTGGACCGTGTACGCGAACTTCATGTTTTTCTTCACCACATCCCAGGTGGGTTGACGCTGCATCAGGTGCGTAGTCAGTTTGGCAACCAACACCGGATCAGCCCCACCAGCAACAGCAGCAGATCCAAGCTGAAGCAAATGCTCGGAGCACATACTGTCGTAGGTCACTTCGTCTTTCGCCATCTGCTCATCCCAACGAACCTTGAGGGCGTCGAGCTCCTTCTTCTTCTCAATCGCCGAAGCGATCGAGTTGACACCGCCAAGCGGGGTCTTGATGGAGCCACCCTCATCAAGCACGTCTTCCGCGAGTTCGCGGATTCGGTGGTAGTTACGCAGGAAGTCCTTAGGAAAGATCTTCTCGCAAAGGAGCTTCTTCGTTTCCTTCGGCAGTTCGCCAACCACGACATCGATGTCCTTCATGTCGACCTGACGGTCTTCAGAAATACAGGTGATGAAGTGGTTAAAAACGGCGACCTTGGTTTCAGCAGTTTGAGCAACGATCGATACAGCTGCGTTTACGTTAGTCATGGTGTTACCTCGCACCCGCCGGTCCACGGGGCATAGAGAAAAAACACCCGGGGCCGGAGCCGGGTGTGGTCGAGTCGCAATGGCCTCGAACAAGCACCCGGCGTGAGCCGGATTCTTGGTCCAGCCCACTGAGGGAGGTGTGCCCTAGGGCACATGAGCGGTCGACTAGGTCGAACCGCTCGTAAACACCGCATTCACATTCAGATCACCAGGGGATTTCGTCATCCGCGTCATGTTGCTCACGCAGTGCACGTTCCTGGAGATCAGAGAACGACGGTTTAGGAGGGAAAGCCCGAATGGCGACCTGGAATGGGCCTGAATAGCCCACCCTGTCCGCCAGCCTTTGAATCTCCTCCTGGGTTTTCGCGGAGTACGCCGCATCAAAGCGCGCATCCGTGAACTCGTATTGCTCTACGTGTCCCATTACCGCGTCTCCTTGGTTTTTGATCAGTTGTGTTCTCAATGCCCATCTGGCGTGCGGTACCGTCGCTGCCCTGGGGTTAACCAGAGCAGCGATGAATGCACACCGAATCAGCCAAGCAAGTGTTTTGCTTCACGAAGCAGAACCGGACTTACATCGGCACTCGTCTTCGCAACTGCGTGCGGGATTCCTGCATCTGCCAGCCAGTCCGTACGGACCGACTCACCGATAACCAGGTACACCACACGAACACCTGCTTTCTGAAAGTGTTGGGTCATCTCGACAGCTTTAGTCACGTTGCTCGGTACACCATCAGTCAGCACGAACATCACTTTCCGATTGGTTGCCTGGCTGACCAGACGTCTCCCAGCATGAAACACCGCTTCACCGATTGGGGTTTGATTCCCACCGGCGATTCGACGCAAACCTCCAAGCCTTGCCATTGCTGTTTGATGATCCTCGCCGAAGCTACGAACCATCGACATCAACTCACCTACGCGCGGGGCAAATCCGAGGATCTCCCTAGGCGTACCGATCTGGTCGAGGACCTTCTCGAGCAGCACAGCAGACTCAATGATCGAGCGCAGCGTGCTGGGTTGCTTGGTGGCCATAAACTGTTCCTTCCCTCCCTGAGCAAATTTCTTGTCGATCTCATCCTGTGTCGAAGACGACAGGTCGAGGACCAACGAAACCGCTGTGGTGGGTCGTTCCAGCTCTTCTTGCTGAGTGAATATCCGGACATCCCCTAAGCCGAAGCGATAGAGGTTTGCCTGGCCGAGTTGCCCGCGGGGTGCAGGAATGGATTCCGCCTCTTCCTGCTGCATGAGCAAGGCCTGCAGACGATGAGCCAGTACCTGAGGGCGAACCCCAAGGCGCTGAACCACTTCCTTTGCCTCACTAGCGTCAGGGCGGCAAACGGCAATACCGTCAACCACCTCTCCTACGCCTGCGCCGCTGGCTACGCCAAAACCAGGTTTCCCAGGTTCTTGCGCTTTACCGTCGACTACCATCTTGGGCACAACTGATTGGCCCTTGTATTCAGGGTTCTTACCTCGCGCTACGGAGTCCGAAAGGCCCTGCACTGCTTCCCGGCGGTCAAATACCTCCCCATCACCCAGGCTCTTGTCCTGGAGGATTTCGTCAACAATCTCCTTCAGCGAACGGCCGGAGCCGTCTGCTTTGGAGCTGTCCTTGGGGTCATTTCCGCCGGCGCCTTGCTGGCCATCTTTCCCAGCACCGCCCTCCCCTTTCGACTTGTCGGATTGCTCCTTCTTGTCACCAGGTTGGTTGGCATCTCCTTCGGAGCTTTCGGGCGATTCGCCCTCATTGCTCTTGGGAGAAGTAGTGCTTTGTTGGTTGCGTTTCTGTTCATCCTCATGTCCCAGCGCTTGCAGCATTGCCATGATCCGGAGCGCAAGGGCACCGCCATGGTCAGTCGACTGCACACTAGGAAACTCAGATAGCAGCACATCGTCCAGGTGCTCCCGAACGGTGTCTGCATGCTCACCAAAGTGCTTGTTGAAGTTAGCCGTTACCACCTCGAGAGGTGGCACGTACTCACTCCAGACTTGAGCGCTCAGGAAGCACAGCGAATAGCAACCAACTGCTTCAGCCGGCGAGGCGCTGCCATCACGAAATTGCTTCCGCTCAAACATTACCTGCGCAGACCTTCTGAGGTAGTACCCAGCTTGCCTGTCATTTGCGGCTTGCTTCCGCTCCATGAACACGTCGTCGAGGGCATTCAGCAGGAAGCGACCGAAGTTGCCATGCTGCTTGGCGAATGCCTGAAAGAACGGAATGTTGGAGTAGATGATGTGGCCGATCTCATGGAACCCGTCCCCTTTGAACAGGTCCAGGTCGTCTGCGGTGAGGACCATCGGCAGGGCCGGAAGGTAGACCGTCTTCCCATCAGTCGCTGGGGGAACACGTTCACCGATCACGAACTTCAATCCGTAGTTGGTGGCCATGACTTTCAGGAAGGCCATCCAACCCTCGGTAATATCTTGAACGCTGTAGTTCAACATCGCGTTAGACGCTGCGCTTTGCATAGGGATTTCCTCGCACCCGTCGCGACCGGGGCAAATGAATCACACCCGGTCGCGTGGCCGGGTGTTTGGGATCGAAGACCCCTGTTACCCAGCCAAAGCTGGAGGATTAGTCCAGCTCAGCGATGAGAGAGGCCGAAGCCAATCCCTTACGCTTTCCCACCTAACATGTTCGCTTCAGCCTGGTGACGCTGGGCCTCACGGCGCACAACGACATAGTTGGAGCGAAGGGTTCCAGTCCAAGCAAGGCGCGCAGCCTTTCGGCTGTAACGCTCGGCCTGAACCTTGTGATAGGTGCGCAGCACCAGCCCAATCCAGAAGGAATCCAGAGCGGAATCGATGCGAACAACCAGCGATTTGAGAATGTTCATAGGAACCTCTTACCTGCCGTGCACAGGAAAATGAAGGATGAACCCGGGCACGGTGCCGGGCCTGTGAGCTCAATGAACTCGAACAAACACCCGGCGTGAGCTGGATGTTTGGTCCAACTCATGGAGAGAGGTTATGCGGCCCCGAAGGGCCACTTGGTTAAAGGTAAAAGTCCCAACCACCAATTGGCTCTGGTTGGGGCTCTAGAGCGCGGACTTTCCTCAGCAGCCCTGGATTGAGCTGATACCAGCTCAGTGCAGTAACGTCGCCATTGAGAAACGGTGACACCTCTGAGAAACCCCAGTGGTGATCCGAATTGAAGAGGATCTTCGCGCCAGCCGTGATAGCTCCAGCCATGAAGGCCCGGATGTACACGTCCAGCACGCTCTCCTGAGTCTGCAGATGCCATAGCCCTTTCCCCTCTGGTAGCAGGTAGTTGCCATTCATCATCCGCTTCTCGGTGCTCAGCTCTTGCGCCTTGGCACTCATGGTTTCCCAGAGTGCGGTCGGTACATAGCCGTACTCGATCACGACCGAACCGAGGCTCAGTCGTACCCAGCGGCCGCCGTCCAGGACGGAGACCTTCACACCTACTTCTTCCACGTTTGCGTGAACTTCATTCAGCCGATCGAGACCGGCTGAGAACTGTTCATGCGTCATGGACTCAACGCGTGCATATATGCCTCGACGCGCCAGGGGGAACACATCCGAGAATGTGTCACCTGGTGGTTTCAGCGTGCTGCTTTGGTAGCTTCCGTCTTGGTAGCCATCGGCGCGAGCTTCGGATACCTGACTGCAGAGGAAATCCCAAGCAGCCTCGGGCGTCTCACGACGCTCCTCGAACTTCTTGTGGATCTTTGTCCGTCCACCGCCAGATTGGCCTTCAAACATGATCGCAGTGGTGTCGCCCGCCGGCACGTAGCCGGCGAGAAACGCACCTTTCGTATTGCTCAAGAAGAACATTGCTGCCTCCTTACGCAACTTGCTTGATGAAGCCATCAGCAATCATGTCAGCGCTCAGGCTGTACTCCTCCGGCAGCTCGAGCTTGCGCCCGAATGCGCTTTCGAAATGAGCCATTGCCTGTACTTGATCCAGCGTCTCTAGGTTGGTGTAGAGAGCATCAACGAAGGACTCATCCAGAGCAGCAGGATCACCGCCGTAGATTGTGCGCTTCGTCACCCACCGCTTCAGCTCGCGGAACGAGATGTTGTCGGTGGCCAGCTCGGCTGCGAACGCCTTCCGGAACCGGAGGGCGAACTCAACCATACCGCGGATCTCTACATCACTTACTGCTTCCAATTTCCGCGAAGCGGCGAGAGCAGTTGCGATTTTCTTGAGTGCCGCCATTTCCTTGTCCGGAGCCATGAACGGCACCTTGAAGGAAGTAAAGCGGCTACGTACTGCAGCGTTCTGCCCGTTGGTACCAGCGAACCGCAGGTCGCGGCTCTGCTTGCCCCCGGTGTTGTCGGTTGCGAACAACCGGAACATTGGGTGCTTGACGATATTGATCCCCGAACCGAGCGACAGCAGGTGCCTCGGATCAAGTTCAGGGTTAATACCGTGGTGCTTCAGCGTCACCACCGAATCTCCCTGGAGGAAGTCGTTGATGCCGACAAGAACACCTGGTCTCAGGGTGCAGACTTCATCGAGCAGGAAGGACAGACCGTGCCGGTAGGCATAGCTGAGAACCCCGTCGAAGGACTTAACATCGCCACCCTCAATGGTCTTCGACCCGAGGAGGTGAGTTTCATCGACGCCACTGCTTCCGTTGATACCCAGGAGCGGCTTATTCAGCCGGTTGTGAACCTGGGCAACGAGGGACGATTTACCTGTCCCCTTATCGCCGACCAGCATGATGCTTTCCCGCGACTGCATGCTCAAAAGGAACCGGCGAACCAGCCCCTCAGGAAACACAAAGTCGGAGTCACATACTGGCGTCAAGGGATGAGCGTCTACCGGTACCGGGAGTTTCCCGACACCAGCCATTGGCTGCTGAAAACCGAACAGTTCATGCGCAGGTACCATCTCAACCTTTTGGGACTTGATGGATTCCATGTGCTTGGCCTGGACTTCAGCAACAGTCATTTCCGCTGCGTTAGCTACGTTGTTCATTGGTGTTACCTCGCACCCGCCGGACCTCGGGGCATAGAGAAAAAACACCCGGGGCCGGAGCCGGGTGGATATCGAGCAGAGAGCTCGAACAAACACCCGGCGTGAGCTGGATGTTTGTTCCAGCACACTGGTGATGAGGTTTTGGGAGGTTAAAGCGAGCCCTCTAGGAGAGCCCGCAATACCTTTCGTAGGCATGAAGCGGATCTTTGCCAAGCCCATCATCGCCAGGGAATTTCTCCCCAGTGATTTCGCGATAGGCCTCACGAGCACGGTCTTTCGTTTCCCCGGGCATCCAAAGGATGATCGGTTCACTCCCAACCTTTGACAGGATCAATGGTTCGCACCACTGATCCTGCCCGTACGCGTCGGTTGCAAAATCAGCATTTCCTACGGTTATTTGCCAGCCATCGTAGAGCAGCTTGTTGCCTTTCTCTGCCGCATGAAAAATCGCAGCAGGTGTTAGCACTTCGCACTCAACAACCCTGTGCCTCTCCAGAATCTTCTCAACCTCTTCCTTGAACCCAAGCCCCTCATAGAGAGGCGAGAGCCGCGGGTCGATTTTGAATCTCCTGCAGTACCGCGCAAGAACCTCACAGAGGTTCCGAGCAGCATCACAGGCCTGGTCATAGGGATGGCTTCGATCCAGCCGTTGCTTCTCCGAGTAACGAATCCGCTTACCGACAACGCCAGAGCCATAGTGCACGTCCTCTTGGAAAATCACATTGAGGACGCGCATCTGGCTCGAAGCCAAAGCGGCTTGGAGCAGCAATTCAAAGCAGGTCGATCGGCTTGAATGATTCATCTGATTTCCTCGCACCCGCCGGACCTCGGGGCAAAATGGAACTGCACCCGGGGCCGGAGCCGGGTGTTTCGAGCTGTTGAGCCCGAATGGACACCCGGTTGAGGAAATGCGCCCTATTTAGGGCGTGTGTTGTTGGGTCTAGCTAGCCGCACGGGCCAGCTCGATGTTTTCCACATCGCACAGATGATGGAACTGCATCGCATCCTGCAGGCGCGATACGCCGACGCCGATCCGAGCAGCAAGCTGCTCGTCCGAAAGCTGACGACTGCACTGCAGAAGCTTTGCCGATGCCCAGAAGGCACGTTCCGGAAGGATCTCGCTCTCGATGACTGGCAGCGTTTCCGCTACGTCCTCGAGGACAATCACTTCCACCTCACCTGCCGCCATTTGAGCCCCAAAGACGAACCCGCGCGCCCACTCTTGGTGGGAAACGGTTTCTGCCTTGAAGGGGTTCTCCGACATCACCCCGTAGGCCTGAGCCGCCAGGCGGCCAAGCTCCCAAGGTTCTGCCAGTTGGTGCGTCAAGGTGATCACTTCAATGAGACCACGAGTCTTCAAGTCTTTGCTCAGCATTTGCAAAACTCCCCACCCGCACATGCGGGCTTCATGGAAAACCGCATAGAGACAGCTTGCGCCGCCGCTTAGTGTTGAGTGGATTCGCTGATGTAGCGTGCAGCGCAGTGACCGAATTGCTCCGGATCGTGGCCGACCAGCCAGCCCGTTCCCCACGCGTCCCCTTCCGAGGAGTACATCGGGTACGGATTTTCAAACGGGTCGACGCCTTGCTGAGCTGCAGTTTTACCTTCTTCAAATGCGTGCATTTTGATGTTCCTACCCGCTGCAGACGGGAGATATATAGAGCACGCCCGGCTGCAGACTCGGGCGTGGTTCAAAGCACACGCCCGATCCAGCAATGCTGGACTGGGCGCTTTACACGCCCAATCAGCAACTGCTGATTAGGTTTAATGGAACAGCTATGTACCCCACTGCTGGGGTGTTGAATGTCACAACGGAAGGAAGTCCTTACCGTTTTTCTCGCAGTAGTCACAGCGCAGCCAAACCGCGAAAGCAGCAAGCAACACTATGATGGCTCCTGGAAATGACAACATGGCCGTACTCCTCGGCAATTAAATGAATGCTTCTTTCGAACCACACACTTAGCTGCTTAAGGGCCACGGCTTTTCTTTTTGCCGCGTCGAGATGTGCGCTTGCGCGTTTTTCTCTGCTGCACTTTTCTGCTCCTTTTCTTGCTCCTTGCGGAGGTTGAAGACCTGGCCGTCATTACGGCGACCATCAAAACGGAAACAACAAATACGACTTGTTGCTCAGTGATTGTCCACCCTACAAACAAGGAGGCAGAAGCAGTACCCATGATTGCTGACACGATGACCAGCATCAGATTTTTTAAGTAAGTCATCTGACCTCCAAATACGCCGTCGCGTGTTGATAAAACACACCCGGGGCGTCCCGCCGGAAGTGTTGTCTTCCGGCCCGGAGGCAGGTACTCGCCCTTCTAACGAAGGAAATTTGGTATTTCTTCCTCAGGCTGAACCGTGAGGAATTCAGGCAGTGGTTCCGGCTCCAAAGTCAGCACAATTACATGCTGCTTTTTCTCCTCAACTCTTTGCTCAGCTCGAGCCTCCAAACGGCGAATCAAATCCGCTCGAAGGGCCTCGCGTTCATTAGGTCCGAGTTTCCTCACCCACGATCCCAAATAGTGTTGACCACCAAATTCTGCACGCATCTCTGCACTTAGAATTCTGTGGGTCACTACCTGTGAGTTAGGGCCCCAGACCACTGCTATTTCTTCTGCACCATCCGAGCTCACAAAGCGATCGCTGTGACGCTTCAGATACTCGATTCGCTCAAGTGCGGGAATTGATGCCAGCGCCTGACTAATCAGCTTTCCTTGCTTGAGATAACTCTGGAGATTGCTCCCCTCCCCTGCCTGGTTTTGCTGCTGTTCAATCTTGCGTTGACGAATTGCACGTTGAGCGTACAGCTCCATTCGATAGGACTCTTTCATGAGAACTCCGAAGGGCTGCACTTACCCCACAGGGCATGTGCTGCCCTGTTAGGGTTATGAGGTTTAGACGAGGTCTGCAATAGTCAGCCCGTCCGGTATTTTGTAGCCCCGAGTAGAAGCGGTAAGGCATAGCCCTGCGTAGTCGCACAATGTTTGACTGTCACAAGGTGAGTTGTAGGCCGCACCAGAAACGCGGTGGAATTCTCCGCGTCTAATACGCCCAGCCAATGCACGGGCTAGATCAAGGGCTTCCTCGACATCACTCGTGCTGCGCCGCGTCCACTGGATTGGCATCCACGTGGCATTGATCAAAGACTCTGAATCCTCTTTCGTGATGTTCGGCTTTTGCCCGGAGGCGAAACCGCACGCAGAGGGAGGCTTGATTCCCAGTTTTTTGCAGGCAAGGCAAACAGCGGCCCAGTACAGCGTTAGTTGCAGTGCAACTTCCGCGAACAACGCGCCTTCTTTCACGGCGGCAGTCTTCCAATCGAGGATGACTGTATCGCCTTTGCGCGCAAAGACTTCACCATTGAAGATGATGTCTCGTTCCGCCACACCAACAAAGTCGATGACCATGTTGATGAACGTCTTAGGACCAATCTGCAGCTTGAACCCACCCTCAATCACAACCGGCCGTAGGCCGAGGTTCTCGTAGAATGCGGGAAATTGCCCAGCAAGACGCTTCCCGATCGCCTCGTTAACCTCACGAGTCTTTGACTTAGCCATGCTGATTAGGCCGGCCATGGAGAGCTCTTGGAATTTCTCCTCGAAGCGTCGTTCCATTTCGTCTTTCGGGATAAAGCCCTTAACAAATCCTTCAATAACCCAGTGCAAGGCTGAACCAAACACAAGGTTTACCGGGGTTGCTTTGGACTTAACTTTCGCCCTGGAGTAGCCAAGGGATCGCAGACACACCAAACCTTTAAGTATCTGCGTTGGAGATAGTTCAACGACCGAATCGTCACCCATAGGGTTGAAGATATAGGCCGGATTGAGTTGTGAAGTCATGCTCTCACCTATTTGGGCGCGCACGACTAGCCCGGGGGCAGTGTGTTTGCCCCCAAGGGAAATGGTTAGTTAGAACGGCGAGTCTTCTGACTCGTCGATATCCAAGTTTTGATCACCAAAACGACTTCCGTCGTCTTCGCCTGACAAAAAGCTCGCTTTCGCATGCTCAAAGTCATTATCGGCTGGAGGTACCCAAACCGGTGGCACAGACAACAGAGTTGTTTCTTTGTACATGGTGATTCCTCCTATATCCCCGACTGCACCGGGGATAAGCTCAAAGAGTTACCCGTGCAGGGGAAGGCAAAGCCAGGAGGGGCCTGATCACTCGCGAATCGCAAATGCTCGGCAGGGATACCTATACCTGGTACACATCTACTAGAAGCGCGAACGCAACAGGACGTGCCTGGTATCCCAAATGTGAAACAGCGTGAAGCCGTTTCAGAATGGTTCCAACGATGTCTGTGTACAACATGACCAGCAGTAGCTGACGCACGGTGGACACCCTGTAAAACCCCAATGAATGCATTGACGTAGTACAGGCTAGCTCTCATGGAGGGCTATTAGGACACCTGAATTTTTACCCCAGCACCAGGGCCTCGTCAAGCCAAACAAGAGCATGAAAAAACCCCGACCAGCAATAGCTGGCCGGGGTTTCATTCAGCGCCTACGCCGCCGCAGGGGTAACGTCGAACTGCTCTTGCGAGCGCTTCTTGGCATGTCCCATTGGCGTAAACACACCACCCTCTTGAGCGAACTCGCACAAGCGGTCGAATCGACCAGCAATAGGCATTTCCAACACGCCGTTCTCTACTATCAAGTCCTCCCAGTCAGGCCCCTTAGCTTCCTTCGTGGGATTCGTATCAGGCAGCATCAGGCATACTCGGAACCCTTGCCGGATCAACTCGATATACAGCTTCCACATGTAGCGTTGCCCATCACCATACTGGTCACGCGCTTCGTTGTACGGGTCGAGGTCAGACCACAACACGACATCGTCAAACTCAGCTCGATTCACTACTTGCCCAGGGAGCGAGGTGCAGCTGTTTGCTGCTCTCACCGTTTCTCCTGTTGCCAGGTGAATGCCCCAGCCCTTCTCTACGCCCTCGCAAATGTGCAGAGTCCTGCAGCCTTCTACGCGAGCGACAGCGATGGAGGTTTTGGACCACCCCTCCAGACCTTGGCAGACCTTCTTCGGCTTCTTCACTTTCGGATGCTCGAGCTTCTGACCGTTCTCGTCCAGGTAAATCCGATGAAGGTTCATCAGCTTGCCTGCCTGATTACGGAACATCGACACGATAGCCGGGAAGCAACCGATCAGCTCCTTCTTGCGCTCACCCCCTTCCACGAAGGTGTGGAAGTACGGCAGCGCAGGATGGAACATGACGTCACCGATAGCAGCATTGAGCGGGATACCACGGCGCCGGAAGTAAACACGCCCGATGCGAGCATCAGGGTGTCCGAGGTGAATGCAATCCTTGACTACCGCATTCAGCCCATTCGAGATACGCGCATTCTCTTCATAGGTCGGGCGCTCTCTCTTACGAGGAGCAGCGACTGCTGTCGATCTAGCACGGTACTCGTTGCCACCTTGGAAGGCCCGTTTGATCTCAAGCCATACCTCAGTGCAGTTACTCCCAACACCAGCTTCGATCAGAAGATCGACTGGCTGCCACCCGTCTTGCTTGCAAGAACAGATCGATCGACCTTCGTATTTCTCATGCGTCGAGAAACGGAAGGAGTCTGTGCCCCCTCCCTTTCCATGACGGTTGGAAAAGGGGCAGTCGACGTTACTTCCGAGGTGGCTGATCGCGTTCCTGAATTGTGGTGCAACTCGACCGATGATCTCCAGCCAACCTGCTTTATCCACAATGCCGTCAATGACCTCCTTCAGAGAAGGACGTTCGTTTTCTTGGGTCATAGCTAACTCCTTCGATGAATGAGGCAGCCGTGACCCAAAGGGCGATAGGCGTGCCCTTTTGGGTTGTGTGTACGTAAGTGCGGTTTGTTAAAGAACCCTCAGCCCGGCAGTAGCTAGGTCGAGGAATCTTCGCCAGCCATACAGCGGAATTGCGCATGGATGAACTGACGGATAGATCACGTTCGACCCTAGTGAGTCCGGCATGAGTATTCAAGGACATGGGGGACTAGAAATACAAAAGGCCCGGCCGCTTTCGCGGACGGGCCTCTAGTAGTTCCGCCAGGACACCTCTCCTGCAGCTTCTGTGAAGCTCCACGAGGGGTGCCCCGACATAAAGTCATAGGGCAGATGAATCAGCACTCCAAGCCGTTGGCTTTAAAGGCAGCGCAACGGGTATCGGAAGCCTTCTGAACAGCAGACTGCGCATCATGGCCAGGGAAGTAGGCCAGAGCAGCGGCGACCAAAGTCAGTGCGGCGATTGCTTTCAACATCATTTCGTATCACTCCATATGGGAACGAAGCGATACAAACCACCCAAGGGCGATTTGAGTTCGCCCGAGGGGTCAGGGTTTAAGTCCGTTGAAGAAGCTATCTGCGACTAGGTAATGCCGAATGGTGAGTGCTAGGGAGCTCACACCAAACGCCAAAACCACGCAGACCTTCCTCATGCAGCGCAAAGCGGTGCTAAGGGGGACAGCGAGATGGCGAATGGTGTGAAAACACCAAACGCAAAGTCGCAGGCAGCCATCCAGACAGACGACAACCCAGACATGACTTTGTTAAAGAACGGTCAAGCAGGTATCCAAGACAGAGTCGAGGATTCCGGGTAAAGCTTGCTGGTCATATCCACGATGGAATGCCATCAATGAAAGTGACCCCATCAACAACCTAGCGAAATAGCGCAGGCGGGAGATGGTTGTGATCAGCACAAGAGAAATGTCTCGAGCACGGGAAGATCACGAAAAAGCGTGTTCAGGCTATGAGGCATGCTGGGCGGATTCAAGTCCGCCATGTACACAAAATCCATGCAAAAAAAATGGGCCATCAGGCCCATTAAAGTTTCTGCATGCAGAATGTTTTAGTCGTCTGCCAGCTCCATCATCGTGACGATCTCCAGCTGGTCCAGACGCACAAGCTTTTCAACAGGACGACCGCCGATAAGCACCGATACCAATCCTTTATGCGGATCACCCGAGATTTTGTTCAGCAGCAACTCACCAGTAAGTACGACCTCGTCCATGGCCACTCGAACCTGTACGACCATCTTGGCCGGTTCGATCGACATCACTTCGGCCTTGTGTAGTTTTGGCTGAACTTTCCCACCAGTACCTGGCGCGCGCGCGGGTTCAGCAGGCGGAGCTGGAGGAGTTTCACTCTGCTGTTCAGTGCCGCCAGTAGCCTGCTTGGCAGGTGCTGATTCAGGTTCTTGCTGCGACTGCGCACCCGTCGCTGAAGACTCAGTTCCAGCTTGTTCAGTGCGCCCAGCACCAGTTGCCTGTGTATTGGGGGTGGCACCGCCAGAACCGGTGTTCACAGCCTGAGATGCCTGCACACCGCCCTTCCCTTCCTTACCACCACCTTTGGCATCGCGCAGTTCCTGACGAACTTGGTCACGAGACAGAGGCGGCATATCTGGATCACGAGCTACGGCAAGAAGCGCCTTAAGTCGCTCGTTGTCCAGCTCACCGATCTGTTTCAGTGAATGAAGGATTTCACTGTCGATCGTGATGTCGTCATCGAGCAGTTGCGCAATTTCGTCGGGCAGGTCTGCAAGTGCAAGGTGCCGGGAAATCCAGGATTCAGGCTTCTTCGCTTCAGCGGCAAGCTCGCGGCCAGTACCTTTCTTGCCCTCGGCGCGCATCTCTTCACGAGCCTTCACGAGTTGACGAGCAATTTCCAGCGGCGAGAGATCTTCTCGCTGAATATTCTCGATCAGCTGCGACATGCTGGACTGAGACTGACTGCGAACAGTCGAGTCCACGATTGCCTTTAGTTTGAACTCGCCGCCTATTAACTTGGCAGCACGCCACCGGCGCTCGCCCTTTTGGAGGGGGTACTTACCAGTGTCCTTGTCTAGGGGCCCTACTACGATCGGTTGCTGTTGCTGAATCTTCATGGACTCAGCTAGTTCATCAATCGCCTTGAACTTCTTCCGAACCTGGTCCTTAACGAGAATTTGGTCAGGATCGAGTAGAAGAACACGATCCTCTTGGGTCGAGTTCTGTACCGCATTAAGCGACGCCAAGCCGGCCAGCTTACTCAGATCTTTCATTTACGCGCCCCCGCTTTCCCATCTACTTTCAAATTCGTCAAACCGGCAATTTCCTTCATCAAGATACGCATCTCTTTACCAGCATCCCGCTGGGCTCCAGTACTTTTCTTGTCCCAAACGGGTACACCGTCGCGGAGAGCGTCATCAACAGAACCTCGGTTTACCAGGCACTGCTTGAGGATGAGTGGGCCAACTGCCGCACGCAGATCGGCCAGAGCGTGCTCATGTGAATTGACTGCACGGAGCTTGTTACAGATCACACCAGTTGCCTTGATCTCGTAATCGATCAACCGGCTAATCTCCTGCAGCGTTTCCAGTACGTTCTCGACTCCCTCAACCGCGAACGCAGCCAACTCGACAGGAACAAACAGATAGTCAGCAGCCACGCATGCAGCTGTAATCTTGTTTCCATGGGAAGGCGGGGTATCGATGATGATTACGTCATACTCTTCGCGAAACGCCTCCAGCTTGGTGTTGAAGCACGTCACGGCTTCACCGAGTGGCATTTGCTCAATGTCGAAGAGCGCGACGTCGCGATTTAGGGCGTAGACAACGTCCACACCAACAGAGGACTCCAGAGGGTGAAAATCCCGCTGCTCGGAGTCAAACATGTGTACTGATCGATACCCGTTGATACGGGTTCCTGGCACTGGGAAGAAGCGGCCGGACAGGTTGCCCTGCCCGTCCAGGTCAATCACTACAGTTCGGTAACCATTGGCTGCAGTGAAGCATGCGTAGTGATAGGCGAGAGTCGTTTTGCCCACACCGCCCTTCTGCGCGTTGAACGTAGTGACCTTGCCGGGGGTTTTGAGGCGTTTCTTCTTGGTCATAGCGGGCTCCTTGTGATGTGCCCACTCTACCCGCGCTGCGGAACTTTTCAAGTCAAAAGCCTGCAATGCAGCTCAATGCCCTGAATTCATCAAGCATTGCGAGCTACAGAGTATTCAGTAGGAGATCTTGCTCAAAGTTTCTGCATGCAGAAACCTTGGGGAGGGGGAATGCCCGCGAGCCTAACCCTGTCGCACTGGACGGAAAGTTTCTGCATGCAGAAACTCTCCAGCATCACTCACAGCGGTACCTGGGTCTCACGGACCTGGACATGCTTCGTATTGGTCTTGCCATTCAAGTACGCAACGCGAGAGCCGGCCTCCTCCGCACTGTAGTAACGACCGCAGTAGATCAGGAACTCACCCGCACCGTTATTATGGGTAGCTTCGAAATCAGTGATGCCGTAAGCCCTGAGATATTTCTGGAAGTTGGTCCAGCTCGACTGATCCTTGTAGGCGTAGAACACGTCGTAGACTGAGCGCGTCTGTGCAGCAATAACAAGTGGGGCGGCCGTAGCGCTAGGCGCCGGATTTCTAACACCAGCACCAACAGCTAGTACCGCGCCACCAAGCTCATCGGAGGATGGAACACTCGGGGTCGAATCAACCTTCGGCTCAAATCGGTTGACTGTAAGTACTGGTGTCTTAGGGCTTGCAGTTGGCTTTCTTAGCGGGGCTTTAGGTACCAGGTTGGTAGTTGCCTGTTTTGTGGCCTGTCCTGAGTAAACCGCCCTTGCAGTCACAACGGGCGCTACAACCTTGGCTTTCGCCATCTCGGCCGATGCCTGCAGTGATGCAATCTCAGTTCGAGCCCGGGCAACGATTCCAGCTTTCTTAGCATCGAGGTCAGCTCTGATTGCGGCAACACGTTTTGAAATCCGGGCTTCCGAATCCGCAGAAAGACGCGCCAACTCAATCTGCTTGAGCTGAACGAGGTCGCTTGAAGGGGCAGAAGAGGCTACAGCAACAGGTGCCGAACGAAGTTGCTTACCAACCGAGGCAAGCCTGTCAATCTCAGTTTGAGCGGCTAAGACCTTGGCCTCCTGCCCTGCGATTAAGACACCATCACTGGCCCGGACTTGAATAAGAGTTCGCTCAATCTCTTCGATCTGCCTACGCAAATCAGCAATTCGAGCTTCATGACCAGCAACACGGGCGGACGCTTCCAGCTTCAGTTTCTCAAGCGCCGTAGTTTCCTGGTCGAGCGCTGTCCTAGCGACACGCTCAGCATCAGCATTGGCGACTGCTAGGGCGAACCGCTGTTCTTCAAACTGCTTCGTCGCAGCGAGTTGGTTAGCCGACTCTATACTCTTGCGACCTGCGATCTCCTCCCGCAACTCTGATTCAGCTGAAGCAAGTGCGGCCCGCTCTTCATTCTCGACGGCAGCTATCTGTTGAGACGCATCACGTTCGGCGGCGAGCAAGTCCTGATCACGCTGGTTCTCCAGCCTTGATTGCTGGAGCACAAGATAGGAGGAGGCTTCAGCGACCTGAACCTGTGATGCTTTTGAAGCAGCCTGGTAGTCACTAATACGCCCAGCCTCACTTAGAGAGGCAGGAGCCTCAACTGCCCCGTTCTCATAAGCCCTTGCATTGATCGCAGCATCAAGTGAGCGCCGCTTTTCCTCCAATTCATCAAGCTGGCCTTGAAACTCATTGAACTGTCGCTGAGCAAGTAACTGTGCTTCCGAGTAGCGCTGGGGCCCGAGTCCATCCTGGATCTGGTCGTCATACTGATTTTGAGAAGCGACCATGCCAAGTTCGACTGGTTTGCTTTGCGAGCTGCACCCTGCCATTGCTAAGGCAATGGCAAGTATGGACAGCTTGAAAGGGTTACGCATGCGGAAGGTACCTAGGCCCTAGATCAGCCCTTCAAAGGGCGTTAGACCCTGGCTAGACCAGGGGAAGCAAGTATTTAACTAATAGTGGGCGAGCAGTACCCAAAACCAGGGTATTTGAGATCACCACCACGATCTACTGATCCGACTCAGCCTCATCGGTCAATACACCAAGGCGTTCAAGAAGCCCCTGGAACGAGTCCGAGTTACCGGCATTGAACCCAATTTGCCACTGACCTTGAGGAGATCGCTTCACGATGCACTCAAGCCCTGTGGCCTCACTCACGCTCCTCTCTAACCTGCGCAAATCAACGTCTGTATCCGATAGCCTGGCCACTGGCTTTGGCTTATCCATAACCTTCGCAACTTCCGCAGCGATCTGCTTTACGGACCACTGGAGACGAATTGCCTTTTCGCATATCTCCCTCTGCGTCCGAAGCGACTTGATAGGAGTAAGCTGCCTTGCCTGGCCGTAAGTGAATCGGCCTGACTCAAGTGCATCTCGTACCCGGATATCAAGCGATAACAGCCCCAAGTAGCTTGTCACACGAGATCGGCTTTTCCCGATGGCAGTAGCCAGTTCGTCATGGGTGACGCCCATTTCACTCAGAAAGGTTTGGTAGCCACGGGCCTCGTCCATGGGGTTGAGATCCTCTCGCTGCAGGTTCTCCACAGAAGCAATGAACATGGCCTGTTCATGAGAGTAATCGCCAATCTCAACCTTCATTTCATGCATCGGAACACGTTGACCAGCCCGCCAACGTCGCTCACCTGCAATGATGCTGAAGCCACCCTCGGCTCGTGGCCTGGCGATAATGGCTGCGACATTTGTTCCACCAGACCGCATGGATGCAGCCAACTCATCAATGCTTTCGTCATCGAACCGCGTCCGCTGCTGCCAGATACCGGGATGCAAGAGCTCGATCGGTATGTAGCGAACCTCAACCTTCACTGTGTTGATGCCCAATGACGTCAGATTGCTGAGTTCTCTTTGATACACGTGTAACCCCCAGAAAAGCGTGTAACCGTTACACGACGTTATAGCGCCTCACTCAGGTAATTCAAGTCACAACGGCCGCGGAGGAACGGAGGGGGCAAGTAGTAGCGTCAACAACATAAACCGCCGGAGATGTATTGGTCGATTTGGTGCACCTCGTAACCACTATTACGGAATACACGAGGAGTTCTCCATGACCCAGATCCGGTCGGTATGCATCGTCGACGACGCTGCAGGTATGCGCAGGCTCGGGCAAAGCCTACTAAGCAGCGCCAACATCACTGTCTTCACCGCATCTGATGGCTACCAAGCCTTGGATGTCATCCGCGAGCACCAACCAGACGCCTGCATCATCGATCGAGAGATGGATGGAATTGATGGGTTGCAGTTGATTCAGCTGCTAAGGAATTGGAGTGGCTGGGGGGGCAAGCCTATAGCCATGCTATCTAGCGCCAGCAGCATCTTCGACAAACAAGCTGGTTTGCTCGCCGGGGCTAACACATACATGACCAAGCCCTTCACACGAGAAAGCATCCTCGCAGCACTAACCGAGTTGGAGAGCTTCCTTGAGTAATCAATCGCTCATCTCAAACATGAAACTGGTTGGTTACCGGATCGGTGACACCTACTGCCTGAGTCCCTCAAGGTCGCTCGAGGCTTTGGACAGTCTTCCTAGAACCATGAGCCAAGTACCTGGAACGAAACCATGGGTGCTTGGGGTGGGGCGCTTGGGACGCGAGTTGGTTGCGTTCATAAGTGCTGGCCGGCTGCTTTCAATTCCCCGCTCGGTGACCCAGCAAGCCCCTGGTAGTGAAATTGCTCTATTCGTGAAGGGCGACCAACGTGTGGGCACGATTGGCTTGGTGGTGGACGAAGTCCTGGCATTCATTTCAGGCAGCGACGTCGAGGATCACCAAGATCCAGATTTGAAGATCCCGCCAGGCCTTGGCGCATGTGTTCGAGGCACTGTCCGAGACAACCAAAGAACCTGGGCAGTCGTTGACCTCAAGTCAGTTCTCTCAGACCCAAAGCTCCAAAAAATCGACCTCTAAGCCGAGCACAACCATGAGCACAAACAACTCGCTGTTCAACTTCGCCGTTCTTCTGGCCCTCGGAACTGGAGCTGCAAGCGGTGTCACTGGGTACAACTACCTACAGCACCAGGCGCAGGAGAGCTTCCTGCTCAAACAGTCCTATGCACTGCAGAGCAACATCTCGCAGGCTATTTATCTGACTGAGCGTGCTGCGGCTGACAGCACGTATGCAGCCGAAATTGAGTCGCTTGAAGTGACTATTGATCGACTCCTCGACAGCATGCAGAACGGAGATCCTGTACGGGGTATCTCTCCTGCTCCGTCTAATGTGCAGGCCAATTTGTCGACTCTACGTGCGGTGTGGGAGGAGCTTGCTCCGTCGTTCTCCCAGATCATCAGCCGGCGTGGCTCGACAGACCTGTATTCCCGTAACCTGGCAGAAGCGGCCAAGGCAGGGGAGGGGACACTCAGCTCAGCAAAGGCTGCACTAAGTCACCTAGATGGCTCGGGCAACGAGTTGCAGAAGCGACTGAAGCAGGCGGTGTCGCAGCTAGAAGTTGGTACCACATCCCTTCTGCCAGGTAACTCTGTCACCACCGAAGCGCTTCAGGCATCGAGCAGCATCTTTGCGCAATATGTTTCAGAGCTAAATGCCTTGGGCAGCCAGCTACCCAAGAGTGGGCCCATGCTCGAATCCCTCATTGCGAGCTACCGCGGCGCTGGTACGACCCAAGTTCTAATCCAGAAGACCATCCAGACGTCTTCTGGTGCAGCCGAAAACATTCCGCATGCGAAAACAATTTGGGCTGCACGAGACCGGTTTAACGCCGCAACCTCCGGTCTGGTTACTAGCGTTGAAGCCCTACCAGCCGCCAGACCTTATGGGATCTATATGGTCTTCGGGCTCGGCGCTGCTTCAGTACTCCTCTCTGTTGGCGCGATGCTGCTGATGCGGCAGATCACCACTACTCGTTCTGAGCGAGTGGAGATACAGGGACGTAACCTCGAGTATTCAACTCGGAACAAGTCCAAAGAGATCAGTACCCTATTGACTGAGATTGGTGTCATCGCCGATGGGAATCTCAGCGCGAGGCTGACTGAAACTAACGAATCAACCCGAGAGATTGCTGTCGAGTTGAATCGAATGGTTGGCCGCATCGCAACAATTTTCGATGAAGTCAGCCACACCATCTCAGGCCTAGCGGCAGCTACAGAGCAAGCATCTGTGACTGAACAAAGTGTTGCTACCAACAGGGCCGAACAAGAGAAGGCAATTACCCACGTTAACCAGCTCATCAAGGGCCTCCTCACCTTCATCGTTCAGATCGAACAGATGACGAGCTCGACCGACCAGATCTCTGCAGAAATGCAGGACCGCGTACGCAAGGGGGAGCAGGCTGTCGGCCATGTACATGAAAGCGCTGTGATCCTGCAGCAACAAACCATGGCCATTCAGCATGCCTATAAACACCTAATCGAATCGTTCCAAGCGCTCGAGAACATGTCAGGTGTCGTTTCAGAAGCCGCGGCGAAAACCCAGCTGGTCTCCTTCCAAGCGAACCTCATTGCCGACCGCTTGGAAGATAAAGGAGTAGCTAAGACCGTCGCCTCTTCAGCCGCTGCTATGGAGCGTTTGGCAAGCGACACTCGAGAAGCAGTAGTGCAGATCAATGTCGTACTCAAAAGCATGGCAGACGCTGCTCAGGGCACACAGAAGGCAGTGGATGCCGCCCAGCACGAAACGGAGCAACTCCGAAACCGCTCATCCATCGCCCAATCGGCCTTGTCTGATATCAGCGCCATGACTGAAACCCTATCCAACAGCGTTGGGGAGGTAATCGATGGGACCAAATCCATGAAGGTTCAGTCTGGCGAAGTAGGGCACACGATGGACTCAATCGTGCACTACACCGCTGAAAACAGCGCGGCCAGTGAGCAAACGGCTGTTGCTGTTCAGGGCGTCAATACGCAAGCCCAAGCCGTTCACAAGCTCATCGCGGACTTCCGGAGAGAGACAGCTTAATGAGCAGCTTTGGCGCCATAGCCCAGCGCGACACCTTCGCCCGGTGGATTGAGATTCTCGAAACGAGGTTCTCAATCCAGATTGACGCCATTCGCTATCAGGCTCTGCATTCCGCCCTGGAGCAGTACGCAAGTGGTCTTGGTATCAACCTCGAGAAACTACTGTTCTCCGCAGAACAGAATGCTCTCCAGGCTGACCACTGGACAATGATCCTGCACCTTGCCACTAACCACGAAACAAGGTTCTTCCGATCTCCTGCAGCATTAACGCTGATCAAGGAAATATCTAAATCCTTACGGAGCCCCCGCATTCTGTCCGTAGGTTGCTCTTCTGGAGAAGAGCCCTACAGCATTGCCGTAGAGCTGCTTATGGCAGGTATGTGTGCGTTCCGTATTCATGGTACGGATGTCTCAGCGGTCTGCATTGAAACAGCCCTAGCAGGCATCTATCCCAAGCACGACTCCGTCCCCGCTAGAGCGGCTTCCACCAGCAGGACTCACATGAGCTTTCATGCCTGGGTTCGTAGCCTCGTCTCATTTGAGCAACACAACATACTCTCAGAGCGACCAATCGCGTTCTCAAGGCCGAACATCGTCCTAACCCAGAACATGCTGATCTATTACCGGCCTGAAGCCCGGTACGAAATTCTGGATCGGCTCGCAAATTTGCTCGATCCAGGCGGCTACCTAATCACGGGGCCTGCTGAAGCCATAAGTTGGGCTGGCACCGGACTGATTCGCCACCCACATACAAATCTGACCGTCTTCCAAAGGCCCGCTGATGTCTAAGCACGCACGCATTGCTCACCTCACCTGGCTCCGCTCTCCCATTCAAAAGAGCATTGATGCAGCCAAGATTCATCTCGACACGTACTACAAGAAAAACCAGGACCTTTCTGCTCCCCCGGCTGATGCCCAGCCAGTGTGGTTCAAAAACCAAGAGACAGCTCGAGATGAGGCACTTACACGCGCCCTCAGCGAAGTTTCTCTCATTCATTCGGCTGTTGTCGTTACTGAGTGCAAAGGTGCGGTTTCGCTCGCCCATGAGGTGAAGATACTTCTGAGCAACATTCAGAACGGTATTCAGCATGTAGGCCGTAGAGAGGATGCGCTCGTCTCAGCGATGAATGGTCTGCTCGCCGTTCCAAAGTACCTCTCTATGATCATCGATGGCGCACCAGACAGCCCGGTGATCCTTTCCAAGCAGATAAACGAAATTCGAGAGATCCGTGGCGTTCAGCTGTTGCAAGAAGACAACATGCTGCCAAACAGCGTTGAGTTCGTTTTCGTTGACCCTCCACACAAGGATAAAGACTGTCCTGCTTCTGTGAGGAACCGATCTTTTGCTAACGCACCGAAGCGATTCCTTGCGGCTTTCAGCTCGTTCATGAGCAATCAGAACAAAACTGCACTGTCCGAGATGAAGGAAGTTCTGCGGGAGCTACAGGTCGCTACCTACGACCAGGAAGTGGGTTGCTTCTGGTGGGTCGGTGAAAGCCTGCTGGACGCACTCGACTGCGGTGCAATCCGCAGTGCTGGCAACACCATGACGCAGATCAGAACCCTCTCTGTTGCCATACAGAAGGCGGCAACTGGAGGCGAAGAGGCTGCAAAGGACACTTTAGGGGTGGCACGCTTCAAGTCTCTGCTTGGGGTGCTGATGATGTCCAGCCGGCTACCAGAACATATCCAGAAAGTCCTGGAGACATTCAACGTTCGTGCAGCAACTGACCAGTCCCAGCTGGCAGCCCTTCAGGCCCGTCTCGATGAGATCCAGCCTGACTCGCTTGGTGAGGTGATAGGCGAGCTAAAGCCTATGATCCAAACGTCCATGGTTGCCCTAGGTCGATCTGTAGCGAGCAAGACCCAAGCTAGTTTTGAAAGCCAGTTTGAAGTGTTCAAAACCACCATGCGTCAGATCACCAGTGTTCTGTTCATGGTGAATGAAGACAATCTGGCGGCAGTAGCCACCAGCGTCATCAGTAAAGTTGAAAGGGTCACGACTCAGGCTGGCCTAGCCGAGCCCAGTCTGATCGAAGCCCTGAAAAACGACGTCATGTTCCTGGATCAGCGGGTGCAGAACCTAAATCCTAACGACGTTGTTCGTAGCCTGAACTTGACTGGCGTTAGCTCTGACGTAATTGAGTCCGTTATAGCTAACGCGGTTCAAGAGCTCGCCGTAACACGTCGACTAATCGCTCAACACATGGATAGCAATACCGGTGCAGTGGATCTCCGCTCTGGCCTGGGACGCCTGATCACAACAGCCAATGCACTTTCATTCTCCGGTCTGACAACCGCTGGCCAAGTACTACTTGGCGCCGGTCAGGGCTTCATCAATCTCCTCGAGGGCGATGTGCTGAAAGCTTCCCCTAGGGCCGACCTGGCGGCTAGGGCACTGGTTGCCGTCGAGACCTATCTGAGCTTCATTACCTCTCGCCTGACCCCCTCACCGCTCCTTCTGACACGGGCCGAGGAGGGACTTGCCGATCTGGGTATTGTCATCGAACACACCGAAGTGGTCTCGACCCCAGACCTCATTGCGCTGTTCGAAGAGGCTCAATCTGAAGACGCTGCGGACGATCCATTTCTCGCTGAGATGTTGGAGCTCCGTTCAGACCTGGAGCGGTTACTGCCTACCCCAGATGTCGTCAATCAACAGTCAATGGACTCCCTGTTTCGCGCTGCTGACCGCCTCGGTATGGCGGGCAAATTGTACGGACATGAGTTCTTCTATCGGCTGGCTAAGTCTCTATCCCTGGCCGCTTCCGAGTTGCGCCAGAACACGCCGAGAACTGAACAGGTTGTTCAGAACGCGCAGCTGGCGATCAAGGCCGGCGTAGAAATGACTCTTCGGTGTATGGATGAATACTCGGCCCGAGGCACCGTTGCCCTCTATACCCGTGATGTTGAGAGCGACTTGCTAAAGCTTGCTGGCCACGACGAAGAGACGGTCAGCGATGAACCCAGACAACAACTAGCGAACGCTGACCAACTGACACCCGAAATGATCATCCCTGCAGCAACTTCCGAGGTCATTCTTGTTGCTGAAACTCACCAGCGGCCTTATCCGGACGGCGTTGATGGGGTTCTTATGGAAATCTTCCGGGAGGAGTTCGCTACATCTTTACGCGTGCTTACGAGCTTCTGTGACTCAGGGAGCTTAGAGGTCAGTCGTGATATCCGCCGAGCTGCCCATTCCATTCTGGGTAACTCTGCCAATGTCGATTGCGCACCCTTGGTTGAGCTTTTCGGTGCTCTGGAGGCACGGCTAGATACGCTAGCTGCTGAAGGATCGCGTGTCTCTCTCAGTGAAGTCGCTCAACTCAAGCTTGTGCTTAACGATACGAGCGACTTCATCCACGACTTCCCTTGGACTACCGAAACGCCTCTTGTAGAAGACTGGCTTGATACAGTCTCGGTCCTCGGACGTGAACACCACCAGCAGATCAACTCTCAGCCTTCTGCCAAAGAGATTCTGCATGCAGAAACTCGATCAGAGGTTCCTGTGTCGGTTCCCGCTCCCGAACCAGTAGCGGCTCCAGCTCCAGTGAACAATCGCCCAGCAGAAGAGGTCACCAAGCCAGTCGTACGCGAGTACAACGATGAATACAGCTTTTACATAGACGAAGCAGACGATGTTCTGCCGAGCCTCCAAGCAAACGTAGAGGCCTGGCTTGGGGACATGTCCAACAAAGAACTTGTTGCCACCATTAAGCGCCAGATGCACACCCTTAAAGGGGCAGCTCTAATGGCCGAAGCAGATTCGATTGGTTCAATCACCCACTCGATGGAAAGCCTATTCGAGAGCCTGGCGATTCAACTGATTGCACCGGATGATGACTGTGCCCAACTGGTGAGCTTCGCGCTCGACTCAATCAGCAGCCTAACTGCGCTCATGCGTCGTGAGCTCCCATATAGCAAACCAACGCAGCTAATTGCTTGCCTAGAGCATGCAGTAGACAACAACCAGATTGATCTCTCCTTGCTCTTTTCGGACGACACAACTGTCGTACCGCAGGCCACCAGCACCGAAACAGAGTTGCCTGAAGAGAAGGCGAATCACGACACGCCTACGACCGAAGCACAAGACACAGCCGATCTACCCGCTGTAGACGACGAAGATCATCCGTCAGCAGTTGCACTGAATGTTGAAGGTACCGGTGACACAACTCGCAAGAAATCACGCCGCGGTGGCCGGGGGAAAGGGCACGCTAAACGTCATGCACAAGAGCGCGTAGCCAGCACTGACACTGTTGAAGCTGTGTCAACGGAAGTGCAGGCACCTCAACCTGAAGCAAGTAGTGCCACAGAAGAGGATACAAACCACCGCCTGGTACAAGAACCAGTTGTATCGCCTGAAACTGAAAGTGTTGTCCTCCACTCAACAGCTCCTCAAGCGGCCACCGAAGTTGAGGTGATCACTCCCTCTGCATTGGATGAAGAGATTCTGCATGCAGAATCTCATGAGGAAGTGGAGGTCAGCGCTAAGCAACGGTATGAGCAAGAGGCCGTTGATGAGTTCAATAGCCGCTACAGACTCGACGAAGTCGATGTAGAAAACGAAGCGGCTCATGTTTCGAGTGGGCTGATTCGCAACATGCTCTCCCGGGCAGTCGAAGCTGCAACGCCTGGAGTGAAGATTGGGACACTCGTGGCTTCAGAAAAGATCAAGGTTGACCTGAAGCTACTGGAGACAGCAGCCGAACAATCGAGTGAGCTCACTGCCATCCGCCACCGCCTTGCCGGCTTGAACGAAGAGCTGCTGATGCGCCTGACAGAGATCCGCGAGCGCTTTGACGCATACAGCCTTCATCAAGGCCAGTTCACTACCGCATTACGAGGTCTCCTCAACTCCCAACCGTCGCTACCCAATCACGAAGATCGCGAACTTGCTGGCCTCGAAAGATTTAACGATCTCTCTGCAATGCATGTAGGTATGGTCGCTGGGTTCGATGACATCAGAGAGGAGTTTGCGGACGCCATTGTTGTCGGCCGTCAGATGCGTACAGCCCTACGCGAACAAGGTGGTCTGATCAGCAATCTGCAACGTGACCTCCTGGACTCCCGCCTGGTTCCGTTTATGACCGTCAAACCTAGGCTGGTGAGCGCAGTGAAACAGACTATGTCCAGCACGAAAAAGTCTGTTGAGCTAAACATCATCGGCGCAGAGGTAATCATGGACCGCATGATCCTCGACAACATCACCGAGCCACTTACGCACATCCTCCGGAATGCCGTAGACCATGGCATTGAGTCGGCTGAACAACGCGCCGCAACAGGTAAAGCAGAGACCGGCTCCATCGTGATCAGCGTGTCACGCAGAGCCAAGAACGTGGTCATCACCGTTGAGGACGATGGCAAAGGGATTGATATCCAAGCAGTCCGTAGAAAGGCGATCGAGAAAAAGATCATCTCAGCAGCTGACGAGCTGTCTGATGCGGACATCATGCGCTTGATCACCCACAACGGTTTCTCGACCGCGTCAAATGTCACCAATGTATCTGGCCGCGGTGTAGGCATGGATATCGTTGCCGCTGCAGTCGATAGCCTAGGTGGCCAACTGCATATTGGGGCGACCCAAGGGAAGGGGACTACTTTCACGATAGAGCTTCCGTTCACCATCGGTGCAAACAAAGCAATGATGGTCAGCTCAGGCAGTCAGTGGTTTGCAATCCAGGGCTACTCCATCAGCCAGATCCTCATGACCAGTAGATCTGGACTTGAAGCCATGCGGGAGTCCAATGGGTTTGCTTTGGTTGAGCACCAGGGCGAGGAGTATGAAGTTGTACATCTAGCAGACCTGATTGCGATGCCCGACTCTCGTGGTGCGCCATCCAAGGATCAAGAGTCCACCTTGATTCTCTGTGCTCAGGGCGATACCAGAATCGCAGTCGAAGTAGCCCAGGTCGACTCCATGCCAGAAATTCACATCCGCAAGCTGGAAGGAATCCTGTCTCAGGTCAGGGGCATTGTGGGAGAGACCGAGCGCCAAGACGGAACAGTGGTCTTCGTGCTTGATGTCATCGAGCTCGCTCGTCTTAACCTGAAGCGATCCCATGACGGGTACCAGGTTCGACAGAACCGTGTTCGATCCATGAAGCGTGATCAGAAGCCTGTTGTCATGGTCATCGATGACTCCCGTGGTTTCAGGACGATGCTGGAGCGCCAGCTGACAGGCTTCGGCTACATCGTGGTTAGCGCTGTCAATGGCCAGGACGCCCTAGACAAACTGCCCCTTGAGCGGGGGCCTGATCTTTTCATCGTGGATATCGAGATGCCCATCAAGACAGGCTTCGAGTTTACCGAAGAGGTCAGGAGTAAGCCTGCGTATCAGGACATACCCATCATCATGATCTCCACCAAGTACGAATTCGAAGGCCGGGCTAAGGCAGCCGGGGTGAACAAATTCCTGAAAAAACCGTTCAACGCGCAGGAGCTTGAGCAAGCAATTGCCGAAGTAAAAGCAAACATGCCCCGAGAGATAGCTGTATGAGAGTTGGAATCGTCAGCACGAACGCAGTGCAGAAATCGATCGCTATCGAGCTCCTAGAGCCGTTGGTTGGCCAGATCACGTCCTATGACCTTAGTCATGCTAAGAGCGGGGAACTGGAAGCGACCACCGTTCACTTCCTCATCGTTGATCTGAGCGACCCAGCTCTTCACACCTGTGACGAAGTCATGGATCTCGTCGCCAACACTGACATCTGCCTGCTTCATGAGAAGGAGCTGTTCAAGATGACCAGTGAAGAGAGGATCGCGTGGCGTAACAAGACCATTGAAGCGTTCATCGCTGCACGTCCTGACCTGGCTACCGACCTGAGCAGCAAAAAGGATGAAGCCGACAACAAGCACACACCAGACATCTGGATCATCGGTTCAAGCGCCGGCGGCCCACAGGCACTGAAAGAGATGCTCACGGATCTGCCGTCACTGCCGATCGCCATCTTTATCGCACAGCACATCTCTGAAGCTGCCTACGGCCAGATTCTCAACCGAGTCCGAGATGTAGCTGCAAACTGGAATGTGCACTCGGCGTCTGACGGCATGCTGGTGGAGAAGGGGGCTATATACATGATCCCGCGTGACAGCAATGTCGAGATAAAGGGGGGGGCGATCAAGCTCAGAACAAGCCCTCCGCGCGAACTGCAATTTAACCCCAACATCGATTCGCTGATCCGTTCCGTGTATGCAACACATAACCGTCTGGGGGTAGTCATCCTTTCCGGAATGGGAATGGATGGGTCAGCTGCAATTCGCGGCATCAAAGGTAAAGCAAAGCTCATCCTTGCTCAGGAGGAGGGTTCATGTGGCGCCAAGGGCATGCCTGATGCTGCTCGCAAAACTGGCGCAGTGAATCTCTCTGCGACCCCTGCAGAGTTAGCCAGGCACCTGGTTAAGCTCTACGCATAACAAAAGGCCACCTTCCGGTGGCCTTTTAGTTTCAAGCCCGCGGAGGCCTACTACACGGCTTCCGCTACCTCTTCTTCGAGGGATTCAACCTGTTCAACCGGCACTGGAGCGGTAACACGCTTAGCGAGAATCAGTTGCTCGATTTCCTGAGCAACACCTGGGTTATCTTCCAGGTACTTAGCCGCGTTCGCCTTGCCCTGGCCGATCTTGTTGCCCTGATAGCTGTACCAGGCCCCTGCCTTCTCCACGATGCCCAACGGCACACCCAGGTCGATGATTTCACCGGTCCGGTAGATACCCTTGCCATACATGATCTGGAATTCGGCCTGACGGAACGGCGGCGCTACCTTGTTCTTCACCACCTTGACGCGGGTTTCGCTGCCGACCACGTCGTCGCCTTCCTTCACCGCGCCCGTACGGCGGATATCCAGGCGTACCGAAGCGTAGAACTTGAGAGCGTTACCACCGGTAGTGGTTTCCGGGTTGCCGAACATGACGCCGATCTTCATGCGAATCTGGTTGATGAAGATGACCAGGCAGTTGGCGTTCTTGATGTTGCCGGTGATCTTGCGCAGCGCCTGGCTCATCAGGCGGGCCTGCAGGCCAACATGGGTATCGCCCATTTCGCCTTCGATCTCGGCCTTGGGCACCAGGGCAGCCACGGAGTCAACGATGATCACGTCAACGGCATTGGAGCGTACCAGCATGTCGGTAATTTCCAGGGCCTGCTCGCCGGTGTCCGGCTGGGAGACCAGCAGGTCGTCAACATTGACGCCAAGCTTGCCGGCATAGTCGGGATCGAGGGCATGTTCGGCGTCGACGAAGGCACAGGTAGCGCCGATCTTCTGCGCTTCGGCGATTACGGAGAGAGTCAGAGTGGTCTTACCCGAAGACTCCGGGCCGTAGATCTCGACGATACGGCCCTTGGGCAGGCCGCCGATACCCAGCGCGATGTCGAGGCCAAGGGAGCCGGTGGAGATCGCAGGGATCGCCTGGCGCTCATGGTCGCCCATACAGATAACGGCACCTTTGCCAAACTGCTTTTCGATCTGGCCGAGTGCTGCGCTAAGCGCCTTCTTCTTCTGTTCGTTCATGGTGTCTGTCCTATCGTGAATGCGCGGGATGCGCTAAGTGAAGTCTTAACCGTTGAGATGCGTGCCAGAACCAGCAATAAGCTGTCGCACTGCGTCCAGCTGGTCTTCCAGGCAGCGGCCAGCAACACCGCGCAGGAGATCAATTGCACCAGGGTTGGCGCGATCGACCTGCTCTTTCAGGAAGTTCAACTGCTGATTGGTGTCAGAAGGGAAGGTGGTGCACTTGAACTCTGCACGTACCAGAGTTTCGGTGCCGAGTTTCGTGGTGACTTGGATGGAGGCGTCGTCGAGAAGAGTCGCGAAATTGCGGATCAGTGGTGCGGTGTGGATCTGGATGCTGTTTTGCATTTTGGTAGCCCTCGTGTGCTCGAGGACTACTCTACGAATCTCAATCTGTGCCAGAAGCTAGGAACAGGGCATTTGGGGCTCGCACATACCCATCACCTCGTCATAGGTCTTGCAGCAACCCACAGGTACCCACCAGACAAATGCATAGATCTCTTCGAGCGAGACAGGATAGAGCCTCATCGCCGTGTCCAGGGCAAAGCTTCCCGCCTGGAAGCCGACCGTTACATGTGGAGCTGTCTGCTGCAGCTTTCCAACCGACAAAGCCGCATTGAACGGAAAGGAACCAATCGCAAAGCCGCTGACATGGATAGCTCGGTAGGCCGCAATACCGGCCGCGATGGCAGCGTTGTCGTTGTGGGAAGCCATCTGGCGTGGATACAACGGGCCCCAGTTCGGACCGATGCAACGCTCCTGGCCGAAGAGATTGAACATCGAGGTGAATGTATTGCACTCCAGTAGGCCCAAGCCTGACGCCATAGCGATGTCACGGCACCCTGTATTCCAGGTCGGGTCCATCTCTGTGTCGTAGATAAGCTTAGGAAAGCAGTCGGGCATGTTGCTGTTGAACTGCTGAACCGCCTTCTGGATCAACTTATTTGCGGCCGCTCCACAGACATCGCCGACATTGGTGCTCGGTGGATTCTCGGTTCTCGCCTCGTCAACACCACATAGTTTGCAAGACTGATAGGCCATCGCCATATCAATGGCCCATTCAGGAGCCTCCCAGATTCGGACCTGCATGGAGGTGTAATCGTTATTGTCGGTACCAGTGCTAAGCGGACTGCCCATCGACTGACCCATAGCCGTATCGCCACCACCTTTAATCACTTCAATGATTGCGCAAGGTTGATAGTGACTGACAATCAGGTAGTCCTCACACCAGTAACAACACGGTCCGTAGACCATGTACTCGAGTGTGGCAGGGTCAACACTGATGAGTTGGACGATTGATGTATCGATTGCCCAGGCTTTGGGCGACTTGACCCCGAAGCCGACCCCTGCAGCTGCAGCACATGCAGCAGCTGAGAGCTTCACAAACTTCCGTCGAGTTAATGGCACCGCAGGCTACTCCAAAGGCTTTTCATACCTGGAATAGTGGGCCTGCAGTGCCCCTAAATGCTCAATTCAGTGCAGAAGCCAAACCGCTGAAAGGGATGCTGGCAAGGGGAGTTATCTCGCCTGCGGAATGCGCGTCTTCGTCGGCTGGATTCATCACGTGTACAACCACGTCATCACCCTCCATCCGAGCCGTTGTCAGAACGCGCTCTGATCCCACTTTTGGATCGAAAGCGGTGACGTAGACCTCATGCTCAGAGACATAAGCACACACTCGGCTACGGAACCGGTTTGCACCGAATTCGCCCGGGCGAGGCTTCAGAGCGACTACTGCTCCTGAGATGTTCTGCGCTAGGTCGTGCTGCACCTCGAACATCAAATTTCCTACCTGGGCCTGCCCCTCGGTTCCCCACACTTCACCATCGAATGAGTAAGTGGCCTCTCCCGACTCGCCCAGTAGAACCTCATTCTTGAGGCTCTGAATGAAACGCTCCATAGCCAGCTCGCGGAAGCCTTCCTCGCTCATGTGAGGAGGAAGGGACACTCGAAGAACGCCATTCATATTGACTGGAATCTCGATGACTTGGTTATCAGGGGATGGGGCGATAGACATGGGACTTACCTCTGTTGGAATAACGCTAGTATTGGCAGCAACGCTCTGTGCCACTAGCGGCTAAAAGGGGCAGTCCACAGCCACTATTGGGATTACTGAAGAGGAGATCTAACGGTGGAAGAACTCATTGGGGCCCTGGGAATCGCGTTTGTGGCTATCGCGATTTGCATACTCTGGAACAGCCGAATGAATGCCCATGTTCGTGTTGCCACTCAACCGGAACTCGAGCCGGAAACCAACGCAGGTGACCAAACGGCGACAGCTACGCGATTCAGAGCTATGCCAGGGCTAGCGCCAGCCCAGCCAGCGGCCGCAGAGCCTGAAACCACACTCGCTGATCTTGCTAGTGAGGCTATGACTGAGGAGCCTGAGACATCACCGGTTTCAACTCTCGACCAACCGGATCACGAGGATGTTGATGTTCAATTGCAGCTAGCCTACCAACTGCAGGTCATAGGAGATTTCGAAGGCGCTGCTGAGTACGCGCAAATGGTGTCTAGTGATCAGAGAGCATCGTCACGTCAAATCGAACGAGCTCAGAGCCTGTTACGCCGGGAAAGTGTCGTTTGAAACGCATGGGCAATCCTGCCCGCCTGCAGACAGCCTTCGGTACGACCGAGCATCACCTGAGTTTCCTCATCGAACAGCCCGCCAGCTGGCATGGAGCGCCAGCGACAATCGGAGTAGGGCACCTGGATCACTTCTTCGCTGATCACGATCGAATCTGAACCTAGCGCTCGCAGTCGCTCTGACATCAGCCTGACGTTGCTCTGACTCGCCTTAATGGTGAAAGCAACACCACCGTCAGCTTTGAGATCTACCCCCACAAAGCTACCCATCACGCCTTGCACTTCGATCGCTGTACCAGCGACTGGCAGTTGTGAACCCATGATCATTCCTCCCAGAGCTCGAGCAGGCTTTCGCCGTATTCACTATTGCGCAGTTTCTCCAAGGCCTGGCACTGGATCTGGCGAACCCGCTCCTTGGACAGATTCATCATCTCAGCCATGTCAGCCAGGGTCTTCTCCTCGGTACCTCCCAAACCGAATCGATGAGTGATCACAAGCATCTCTCGATCATCCAGCAGCTCACTGAGAATGCCACCCACAAACTCGCTGGCATTCTCATCTACAACTTCCGTCTCGAAGCTGATGTTCGTGTCCGCAATCGATTCATGCATACCTTCAACATCAGCGGAACCAGCCTCCTGGTAGGTGCTATCGAGAGACACGGGTTTCCCGATACCAACCAGGTACATCAAGTTCTCGACGTCGTCTGCAGACAAACCCGTCATCTCTTCCAGCGCTTCCTGCGATGCATTGGGGTTGGCCGCTAGGGCCGCCTTCAGCTTCTGCAACGATTGATGGGCACCTTCAGGCAAGCGGATCATCTCTTGCTCATTGAGGTCTCGCAGAATGCAGACGCGAATCCAGGTAACAGCGATCGTCGAGAACTTGAATCCCATTTCCGGGGCAAAACGGTAAACAGCGCGAACCAGGCCCATGTTCGCTGCGGACCGAACAATCTCAATGTCAGCGAAGCGGTACTGATAGACATGGCGCTCTACCAGACGCATGTTCGCCTTGACGAAGGTTTCAACACAGGCCTCGATATCGCGACCAAAACGCATGAAGACCGACCAGGATGCCAGCAGGTCACCTGCAGGCGCTTCACCAATAGTTGCCGCATGCAGAATCTGGTGCTGACGTTCAACGATCCCGTTGCGCAGGCGCTTCATCTCCGCCGGCGGATAGAACTTCAGCTCATAGCCCCCTGATGCCAGCAACGCCGGAATAAGCTTCGGCGATGTCCAGTTCCCACACACGATGCCTTCAACTTGAGCCTTAGAAAGGCGTACCTCTTCAGAAATGAACTTCACCAGGTCACGGCAAAGTGCGCTCAGGCCTTTGCACTTGACTCGAAACTGATCAGCTGCGCGATTCAGGATGTAGTCGTACGGAAGGATTTGACCCAGGCGCGCGCGGAGTTCGTCGCGTACCGCGGCCGTAAACAGCGTCTCATCCAAACCCTGCTTCGTCATGGCACGCAGCTCACTGATCAGACTGCGGATCGAGTTGAGTTTCTTGCGCGCAAGGTTTGCGAACTCAGCCTTTGGCAGCATCCCAGCGCGGAGCCAGAGCCCCTGGTGATAAACCAGCGCGACAGCCTTGTCGGCGTTGTCGTTTTCACCCAAGGCGTCCCACATATCCTTCACCATGGACTCGACGATGCCTGTGTCCACCGCAAGGGCGCTTACCAGGTCCAGCTGGCCTTGGATGATTCGGTATCCAAGGCCCTGCTCCTGCTCAGCACTGAGCAGGGTCTTGGGGCCATCGAGAACGGGAATGGGAGGCAGCGCCTCTGGCAAGCGGAAACCAACCTTGCCAGACCGGTGGCTGGGCTTCACAGCATTCTTACTGGTTGCAGTCATGGTCATCTTCATTCCCCTCGCCGGCGCTAGAGGCGAACCGGCATCAATACAAAACTGTGTGAGGGGAAGTCTGTTGGACGTAGCAACGTGCCAGAAGCTCCGTTGTAAACAAATCGAAGTTGGTCAGACGGCAACGACCGCACAATCTCACTAGCCAAGCCAACCTGCAGACCGACTTCAAAGGGTTCACCGGTGTAATCACAAGGCAGAACATCAAGCGCAGCGTCGTCACCGGCAACGGACTGGACAGTTAGGCTCTCACCTTGACAGCCCAACCGTACAAACGGAGAACCTCCTTGGGACAGCAAAGCTACGCGAGAGAGGGAGTCAGCCATCTCCTGACGATTGATCTGCAAGGGCACCCCTTTCTCAGCTGCATTGATCAAACGCCGGTAGTCAGGAAACTTCCCATCGATCAAGGTCGAGAAGAGAACACCTGTCGGTGATGTAAATCGAACCAGGTTGCTGCAGATGGCCAACTCAATCTGCTCCTCCGCAGCTGACGAAATGAACAGTGCAACGTCTTCGATGCAGCTGCTGGGGAGAATGAAGGAATCATCGTTGACCGCCTCAACACAGAGGTCTACAACGCCCATGCGTAGCCCATCAGAAGCAGCGAGAGTAAGTCGCCCAGGCGCCATCTCAAACAGCACCCCATTCAGATAATGGCGTGCCTCATTGCGAGCTGCGCAGAAGCCAACCTGCCGGAGAGCACCGGCAACCATCGCGCCATCGACCAGCATTACCGTCGAAGCAAAGTTGTCGATAGTCATCTGCGGGAAATCAGATGCGGGGAAGGCCAACAGGGTGAATCGCGCACTCCCGCAGACCACTTTGATCTTGCCATCACTATGGCTCAAGGTGACGCCCGCCGAGCGGGGGAGGGCCGACACAATCGATTCCAGCTTGGCAGCCGGGACGCAGAAGCTCTCGTCATCACCAGAGGTCAAGAAGGCAGCAGTATTACCTTTGAGAGACATCTGCTGGTGTGCGTTGCTCGCAGTAACCTCGATAGATCCATCGGCAAGCTGAAACAAGAGGTAACCGTGAGCGCCACCGTTCTTGCGGGGCGAAATTCTGCAGAGGGGCTTCAGCAGATTTCCGAGATCGGTGGAGGTGGTTTCAATAGTGCTGGCCATTGGACGCTTCCGTATTTGGATTTCGTCCATCTTCCAGCGCAGAGGCCCGTGCCAGAAGCCTTCCTAGCAGTTAGTGAAACCTTAAAACGCCTCAATCAGCAGCTTGCTGAAGGCCGCATTAGAAACTCCGACCTCACCCCTGAACGACCTCTTCTCGGCCAACCTCGCCATGTCCCCCGCAATCCGTCGCGAAAAGTCGGTTTGGCCTATTCGGGCATAGAAGATCACCATCTCCATGTGCGCTTGTAGGCGCACTGCGTCACTGGAGAACTCGAAGAAGTCTTGCGGCGGTGGGTATGTGCCCTGAGATGCGGCAATCATCATATTGAGCAGGCGCCTGACGTCATCACTTGCTGCATCCGGGTTCCTTGCCGCAGCTTTGCGTAGGAACGCATTAGCATCGTCGGTGTGACCCGTCACCACATAGCTGATTGCAATTTGAGCGGCGGCCAGCCCACCTTCCTTGCCAGCCGGTAGTCCGTTAAGCAGCTCGGCCTGCAGGGATGACGCACGCTCCAAGTCGCCTATGGACAGTAGATTCAGCAAGCGGGCCTGGAGGCCCTCAATGTAGGCTTGCTTATCATCATGGCTGAGCAGCACCAGCATGCCTCCCAGCGATTCTTGGTCATTTACCTTCGCTGCCAGTGCAGTCGTCTTCTGCATAGCAAAGCGCTTGCCTGCTCCATCAGGGAGGGCGGCTATAGCCTTCACTGCTGCCGGGAGCCGTCCTGCTCGGGCCATCTCAACGGCTTCTGCGGCCTGCCATAACGCGTCTTCGGGCAGAGCACACATCCACTTCTCTTGGCTATCCATGAACTCGATTAAGGACTGAGGCTCTGAAACGCCGATGCTGGCCAGGGTCAAACGAGCATCTCGGATTACAGCATCGCGTGCTTGAGCGGAGACTGCAGGGCCGATCGCGTTTTGTACCAGTATCTCGCTCAGACACTCCTTGCTAGCGATATCAGAGCATGCGGCCGAGGCCGGGGAAGCCACCCATGCTGGCTGGGAAACGCACCCAGAGCCGCAGGCCAATGCCAGCAATGCAACGACCAGGCGCACGTTAGTCACCCACGGGAATGTGGTGCACCACCTTTCCCTGTCGCGTGGAGAGCTCAAGAACTGCCTGAGCGAAGTTGCAGACTGGCGCTTGTTCACGGCCAAACGTGAAGACATGTGAGCCTTTCAAGAGCATTCCCTCTGCAACTTTGCTCTCCTCTCCCGACTCAAACATGCGGATCGGGATGTATCGGCTCGTCGCATAGTCGCTCGCAACTCGGGCAACATCATCGCCGGCAAGCAAGTAGATCTCGTCAGGAAGGCGGCTTTTGAAAATACCATCGAGCATGTCCCGTACCACTGCTGGAGCAAGCCCTGAATCACCAGCAAGGATCACACGTCGCAAGGCTTCCTCTGGCTTGTTGGCTTCAATCAGTCGCTTGTAAATCGATCTGGCCGCTTCATCAATCAATCGGATGCCCGTTGAGCATTCGGGAATCAGCACCCGTTCTCGCAGCTCCTCCTGCCTCTGCACGAGTTGCATCCAGAGACCGGCATGGATCAGGTTGATCTTTACCCCATCCCAATCTGCACGATGCCGGCACTGCGCCACACCCACTGTCTCAAGGCGAAAGTCGATTGGGTCTTCCAGGGTTCTGAGGTAAGAACGATAGTCCTCGTCTACACCTCTGAATTTTTCAGACTCGATGAAATGCATCAGTGAGAAATACGGTTCCCCCAGCGGGTGCTGGGCCGAAGGGTATCCGGTGAAAGTCACGAACTCGTATGGGTCGTAGGTGGTCATCAAGTGGACGCTCTCGGTTGTCCGGTGATCCTGACCAGGCGCTCATGCAGCCTCACCAGGCCAACAGCAGTCGGGGATCTGTCCACAATATCCTGCGACCGTTTGATGAGGCTCGCCAGCGATTCTGCCTTCACCAAATCCCCAGTGGCTCTGCTTAGAACATGGCTCTTCCAGGTCTCCATCATCGACTCGGGGAGCAACCCCGGTGCCTCACGGCCCAACAGCCTTTCGCAAAGCTCAATGAATCGTGCATCGGTCGAGCCTGAAGCGATCTCAAGCCATCTGCTTGGGTCGGCTTCCTGCAGGTTTCTCATCCGCTCTTGTTCAACTGCTGAGAACTCTCCTGCCCATAGCCTGTGATAGACATCGAACGGTTGAGGGGGAAGGGCAAGGATTGCATCCTCCTTCAGTCGAGCAGCGAGGAAACGACTGTTTCGCAAAAGCGCCACGTTGGCCGCGACCACTTCCAGGTTCACCCCCAAGCGCATGGCGTCCTCTTTGCGTATGGCTTTTAGCGGCGAGCAGAAGGGGAGGCGAGCCAGGCTTATACGAACTAGAGGTTTGCTCCGATCATCTGGCCTTGAGCGAACCAGGACACTCAGGTCATCCGTTGTAGGGTCACATAGCTCAGTCAGATCGGATTCGAGGTCTGCGGCAAACAGAATGTCAGGGTAGTTAGTATCAACTGCCACCGGGAACGCAATCACGGCGCTGCGCCGGCCGCCGATAGATGAGTGGATGATAAGTGATGGCCGGACTGCATCCAGGTCTGTCACCTCACCGCCGTCGAGTCCCAAGGACGACCTCACACCCGGCAACCACGACGTCTTTATCGAGTGCTCAACCATTTTGGGAGCCGCTTCTACCAGAGCACCCAATATCTCCTTGGAGCGAACAGCAAGGCTGTCGCCGCTTAGCTTCGCGTCCCATGTGAGGAATTGATGCAAGTTGGTCATCTTCACACCTGGCCAGGGAAATACCTCTGGCCGCAGGAGTTGTACCGCAAGTGCGATCGTCTCCAGGTCGAGGCAATGAAGCCCATGCGGATGGGATGCCCCCGGGAAGGGCAGCAGATTCCGGTACATGCTGAAGCGCAGGAACTGTTCAAGCCGCCCGGTACCACCGAAAGCGACATGAAGGCAATCTGGAGCAGTGAACACTCGGTGAGCCGCGCGGGCCCAACTCAGCTCAGATACACCTGCTGCCAGATCCATCAAAGCTGCATCGCCATCTTCAATCTGTTCCGGCGATGCAAGGACGTCATCCCGCAGCTGAATGTTCGTTGAATCGTGTGCGACAGAGCCAGGCAGGCAATACAGGGAGTCGTAGCGTACGAGCTGACCGTCTGCAGGGTGCTTACCGATAGTAATCGCGTCGTAGAAATGGATGCTGGGCATTGTGGTTCCTCTACCCCAAATAGTGTGGAGGAAGTGCCCCTAAAATGGCCCTCAGCATGGATGAACCGAAGTTATACTGGCTGCCGAACTGAGGAACTGACCCATCTTGAAGACCACCACAGTCGATCTGCCGCATAGCGCTGTACTGCTGATGCTACTTGCTGAACAGCGCGTGCATCTTGCCTTGAGCAATACTGGAGAGTCGATTGACCAGGTGGTTCCCCTTTGTTCCGTGCATGTCCGGGACGGGGGCGTGGTGGGAGTAGTCGCGGACGGTGATCTTCCCGTCCTGCAGGACTTCTCGATCTGCGTGAAATGCTCCGGGCACTATGTCCGCGACTTGCGCGAGCATTTCATGGCCCGGTCATCTCAGGCTGAAGATGCAGCTGAACGATTGGCCGAGGTAGTCTTCCGCTCGAAGCAGTTGGCTTTGATCTAGGTTGCCGGGAACGGGTAACTGCCTTGCTCACCCGTTTCTAGGTTGACCATGATCCAGTGTTTCCGAGTTGATCCAGTGCGCAACAACTCCCACAGGGGGTTCATCGCCGCAGTAGCAACCGTCCGGTTCACTAGACAGTCCTGGGAAGCAATGGACTCAGCCACAGAGCACGACTTCACATTGCTATCCGCGCCAGTTTCGACTTCAGGGTACTCCTCAATCACACTCGGGTAGCTATCGCGGCGTACCTTGTGGAGCGCCCCTAAAACAGCCTGTCCATTGCGGTGGGCATTGCCCATGTCCAACCACAGTGCGTCCCGCTGAATGCGGCCTTCGTAGTTTCCGATTGCTCGTCTGGCTGAGTTCACATCGACGCAGCTGATGACGACATCTGCCGTCTCCATGCAGTCTTTTGTCTCAGGGCTTGGGAACCGGAAAGGAAGGCCACTCCACTCGGTACCGAGGTTCAGGTTATAGCGATTGGTCAACGCGAGCGCTTTGTACTGACCAATGTCACACGGCCAGAACCGCTGGCGTACCACGTTAGATTCGCGCACTTCCGAATCGTCAATAACCGTTACCTTCAACCCCGCTGGATGGCCCAGGCTTCGCAGAGCAACGTGAAAGCTGGCGAGGCAGTCGATAACTTCGCTGCCGTTACCACCCGCGCCGATCACCACGATTTCAATTTCGTCGGTAGTCCAGCGAGCTGGGGCCTCCAGTACCGGTGCAACCGGCAATTTCAAAACCGCGCCACTCATTAGGCACCACCTGCCATGACGGCTTGTTCCAACGTCTGGTGACCGCCGCGAGCATACACAGCGACCAGCTTGCCACTGGGGAAGCTCTTGGCACCCTTTTCGCTCAACGTCTGGTAGAAGCTACAGAAGGCTTTGTAATCGCTCACGCCATTGATCACGCTAACGCCGCCCAAGTGGGTGTTAGTGCAGCGCAGCACAAAATTCTCCCAGCCCTCAATGCTGGACACCGAGTGGTCACCCGGCGTCTTCGCGTTCCCCGTGCAGAAAGAGCCATCCCCATAGACGTTTCCGAGCGGAGGACGATAGAGCAGGGTGTCCGCATCAGGGCGGTTCTTGCCTTTGTAGGCGTAGCAACGAAGCTTCCCGCCAGTGGCGATATAGAGCAGGCCGGGAATCGGGGCATTGAAGGAACGGAGAGGGCCATCCTCCTTCACCATCACATCGATACGCTGAGGCGGGGTGTACCAAACCAAGCAGCTGCGGCTTTTCACCAGAATCCTGGGGTTGAGAAACTCGACGCCATCCTCAACGTTGAGCAGGACATCGACCAGCGCCTCACGGTCCTCCACGGAGAAGGCCCGGCCAGCCCCGAGCACAAACTCGCCCGGCTTATTCGTGCTAACAACGTCGTGGCAAGTCAGGTCGATTCGATTGGACTGCTTGGACTTGTACACGACAAGGGCTTTGGCTTCGGTATCGTTATTGAGCATGGGGAGCGGCCTTAAGAGAAGATTGGATTCGTGTCAACAGGTCAAGGCACTGTCGAGTTCTATCCATTATCTTCAACGTGTCCTGTGCCAGAACCTCCGCGTTACCGATAGGCAGGCCGACACATACCTCTGCACACTCTTGGGCATACGAATTGAAGTAATCGAGCGCCTCGCAGGAGAGATTTGGGAACTTCTCGTCAACCTCTACCCAAATGCAGTCAAAGAACCGCAGGCCGACATCCTCAGAGCCTGGGAAGTTACTTTCGTCAAAGTAGTACCCTTCATCTCGGTTCCGCTTGCATAGCTCAAGTGCCTCAATCAGCACCTCAAGTAACTCTCGATGTTCTGAACCGTGATCGCGTATCTCCTTCGCCTGAAGAATGAGCGCAGGCACCTCATGGGGCTCGTCCGCATTCGCCACCGAGTAGCCAAAGTCGGTTCTCAGTTCGTGCATTTCGGAAAGCGTGTAGACCGCATGGTTTATGGCCTCCTCGGTGAGCCCGTCCCCTTCATCGAACAGACCGATCATCTCAGCTTCAAATGGGAAATTTTCAGACGGAGTTGTCTCCAGGTAGTTTGCGATGGCCATCGGATTGCTCATGTCCACCACGTTTTCCATCCCTTGATATGCCTCGTCAATTGCGCAGCAATAAAGACTGCCGTAGCCCATAGCGCTGGCGGGTGTGTTGAACGGCACAAGGTGCCGAGACATCAGGTCGAGGGTTTTGACCAGGATGATGTGGATCGGCAGGAAGTCAGAAGTCAGTTCAGGGAACTTGAGGTTTATCACCATCCGGTCAGTTGCGACCAGGTAGAGATGCTCTCCGTGGATCGCAGTGCCGATAACCTCATAGGTTTCGTCATCGCTCAATGAGGGCTCCAGCCTCAAATCCTCGGGAATAAGCGCATCCAGAGATTCGTGGGCCAGCCGCAGAAGGTCTTCTCCACTGTCACGGACATTCGCCACCACTGGAGCGAGCTGTGCCTCATTCAACAAGCCGGCCTCCGCGCAGGCCAAGGCAATCGTTGAGGCATAACCAACCTCGATGTGCTTGGAGCTCAAATGCTTGCTCAGCAGCTTCTGCTGATCTTCCGTGAGCATTTGCCCCAGGTTCAGTTGCAGGCTTGAACCTACCCTTTCAACTGCCAAGTCCACCAGTTGGTACAACCCGTAGCCGTTGGGATACAGGTTCAACAAAGAGAGGTCATCAGCGGACAGGTAACCACCGCGCTCTGCCTCAAGGCAGAAAGCGCCGTGATTGGTGAAGTCAACGCGGTAGCCTGAGTTCGACATGAACACTTCGGCTAGGGAGTCTCGTACCGCCTCGCTAATGCGAGGCGGGTTGAGGGGGCTTAGCGGGGGGATTGGGAACTTAAAATGGTTCCCGGCTTGCTGGGCGAGGAGAGCAGTTTCCACAGTCGCACCTTTTGTTCAGGTAGGAGATCAGGCTCCTTATTCTCCGCACCTTCCGGCGTGCCACCAGCAGCCCACGACCGCAGCAGGTCGAGGGGGCTGTCAGCCCCGATCACCGAAGTTTGCTTGCTTGAACTCGTAGACATGGTTGTCTCCTTCGATGATGGGTTCGATGACCTTTGCGCCCAGCAGGCGAGGGAACTGGCCGGCGTAGTGCTTCATTACTTCCTCCGGCGACAGAGCCGGGTTCGGATCAGGCAGGTCACGAGCGCCGAAACGGAAAACACGTACCAAATCGAGAATCTGTGCCATAACTGCTCCTTAAAATTCGGCCGCGATAGATGTCGGTTTCTGTTGGGGCGCAGCCTCGGCAGGCGCACCGCCCTGAGCGGTCGCAGAGGTTTCGCCACCACTGCCGTCTTCCTCCTCCTCTTCATCGTCGGCAGACAGCTCCCTTGGGGCCTGGGCCTGGGGTGCAGCGGCAGGTTTGGTTGTACTGCGAGCCGCCTGGGCCAGCCGCTCGATTTCATCCAGGGCGTTCATGCCACGAGATACAACCGCAGCTTTCTCTTGAAGCCGGGCCGCGAAACTGTCCTCGATCTCACCGGCAGTGCCGGTGACAACGAAGGGACGGGCAATGGCCGCTCGCAGATTGATAAGCTCCTGGCTCGCGCCTTCAGGCGTTTCACCAATCTGAGGCGTGTAGATGACTTTGACCTTACCGTCGCCAAGGCCGGTAACATCGATTCGGGCACTTTGGCCGTTGCTCAGAGCACTGGCGACTGCGTGCAGGATGGATTTACTCGTTTCCATGTTGTTGCTCCTGTGAAAGTGGTGTCAGCTTGGGGCCGCTCAGGCGGTGGCAGAATCGGTATGCGCAGAAACTTTCAGCGCTTCAGGCAAGTAGCCGCTCCAACTGAACTCAGTGAAATCCAGGATCGCTTTGTTAAGGTCATCGACCTTTCCTGCGGCCAGCTTGGAGAACGCCTTGTCGCCTTTGATCTCGTCAAATTTCTTGTCGAAACCGCTGGCCTTGCAGTCTTGAATGATTCCCGGCTTGGTCAGTGCCTTGAGGTATTCCTCTGTCATCTGGAAGAAGTCGGTCGGATTCATCTCCGATGCTTGAACGAAGGCAAGTGACTGCGCACCAGAGATCGACTTGGCAAAACTGTCCGAACTGTCGCGACGAAGCACCGAGGTAGCAGCGATGTCGCACAGGAGTTGCTCCAGGGTTTCAACGGGCATCGCGGCGAGCTGCACCTCGAAGTTGGCGCGGCTGAAGTTCGACAGACCTACAGGGAATTTGACGTCCTTGAGCGCTGCTTTCAGAGCCTCGTCAGGAACGTCAGAGCGCACGTCCAGATAGAGACTGACAATGCTGATCGCGAGAGTCAGTTGGCGGCTCGACTGGATAGCCTGCTGGGCCATGCGGCCATACATGCCGAACGCTACCTTCTTAATCGAGCGCTTGATCTCCTGGGGCTTGGCTTTCCCCTTTGGCGTATTGGCTGGGCCTTTCTTCGCAGCACCGGCTGCCGGCACCGTGGATGCTGCTGCACCCTCCGCGCTAGTTGCTTCTTCATCCGCAACGGTTTCGCCGTTCGCTTCAGCGACAACCAACTGGTATGCCTTGACGTGATCGGCGTGACAGTTCTTATCGAAGCAGTAACCACCCGCAACCTCACCCTCACGGCCCTGGCTGGTCGAAACAACAGCACCGTAGCGTGGGCAGGACATGCAGGCGTTCATCTGCGCCGTACCGACACCACTTGGGCCAGTCGCCGCAATCAGGATGTAACCGTCCGCAGGGAGGGTCAGGTCTGTGTGGACAAGTCCGTAGTCAGCCTCGGCCTCAAGACGCTTAACCTCGATCAGCTCCTCAGTCTTCTTGTTCCAACACGCACGGTACTGACACTTGGCCTCGCCAACGGATGCACTGAACAGATCAGCGTAGCGCTGACTGTTGTGCTCGCAGCCTGCACAGGCGCTGGTATCGAAGCGGGCAGTCGAGATCAGTGGTGTAAGCTGCATCATGCGGTCACGAGTCGCTACAACCGTCAGTTCGCGGTCAATGATCGCCTTGCAGATGCTGCGCTGTTCATCCGGCACCAGCGGTGCCAGCAGCTCAGCATGGCCGAGCTTGATCTGGCCACTAACCAGGGCAGTAGCTACTTCATCACAGCATTTCGAGAGGAGAACACGACTGTCCAGCAGCTTGCGACTCCAACCCAGCTTGCGGCAAACCTCGCTGTGGTCATTGCCTGAGTCGGCAAGCAGGCGCACGCAGTGCCAAGCCTCCTCAATGGGCGTCAGGTCAGATCGCTGAATGTTCTCAATGGCGGCTGCAGTACGAGCCTCGGCGTCGGTCATTACACGGACAAGCGCCGGGATCGACTCCTTGCCCACTTCGACCGAACCGTCGAAACGGCTGTTGCCCGCAACAACCTCATAGGGCACCTCGGCGCCTTCGATGGGGCGTACCAGAATCGGCTGAAGTACACCCTGGCTAGCGATACTCGCACACAGGTCTTTGAAGTCTTGAGCGTTGCGGCCTTTGCGCGGATCGATGTTCGGATTCCGACGAATCTGATTCAGCGGAATAGTCAGGAGCTGATCGCCTACCTGTTGGGTGTCTTGGCGCACAGCTGCTGCGATTGCAGTTTCAGGGGTGGATGCAGTCACGGTTGGAGCCTCGTTCTGTTTGCTGATGGGCACAGATTGAGGTCAGTCCAGTTGTGGCAGAACCTGTAGGAAATCCTTTTCTCTACATCAACGCTACGAAGATTTTTGGTCTGTCTTGGCCGAGCGTTGCATGAAATCTGGAACAACCACGCCATCGAAAACACTGATGTCGAGGTGCGGGAAGTCGTGAACTCGCTTGCGCAAGCCCTCACCCCAAGCATTTATTCCCTCAAGCTGCTTTCGAGTGAGGAACCAGCGTGAGTGCAGGGCGCTGAGCATGCCCTGCAGGAATCCAGCTCTCTCCTTGGGGGTCTCCCTGACAGCCTCCTGAAGCCAGTGATTCATGGCCACGCAAATCTTGATGTTGCGTTCGCTGAACACGGTCTGATTTTCACCAGCGCTGCGCATAGTGCCCGCAACGCGCTTTCGAAGAATCTCGTCCATTTCGCCGCTCTTGAGCGAGTCATACGCCTCAGTGAGCAGGGCCGACTTGTGGAACTTGAAAGCTCCCATGATCTCGTAGCGCAGACGCAAGTACTGCGCAACAGAATCCAGGGGGGGGAGGGGGGCTCTTGCCACCGGGGTCGTTGAGGAACTGCCAGTCCCTCGCTGGGGGACTGGATCAGGGGTTGAGGGATTCGGCTGAGGTGCTGTCCCTGATGACTCTCCGGGGTCGCCCTCGGACACAACCAGCAAGGCTAGGCGCGCAACGTCAAGTAGACGCTCCTCTGGGGCCCCAAGGTGCTTCTTGGCGCAATTTGGTCCCGCGTAGGCCTCCTTCACACCATCGGTGATGACGATTCCTTTCGCGCTGCGAAGTGGGCGTTCGCAGAAGAAGCAGACTGCAGTCGGGACCAGGTGATCAACACGCGAATAGTGCCAAGCCATTACGCACCTCCTGCAGCTAGAAAGCCTCTACTGGATCTTGAGGATAACTGTGTACGCACCGTCAATGACGATCGCCTTGGATCTGTTCTCCTCAACGAGCACGGTATCCGAAAAGTCCTGATGGCTCAGAGTCACTTCCTGGTTGAGACCACAAGAAAGTCGCTCTCCGTCAGTCACACCAGCCAACTTAGATACCAGGCCGATCACTTCCACCTTCTGCCCACCGTCCTTCTCCTTTGGCAGAGGCTTCAGGGTAAGCGAGAGGCCAGTCTTGTACTGAGCTTCACGACAGATACTCTTCTTGGTGACTGTGTCCTTGAAAGCGACATGGTAGCGATCGCTTTTGCGCAGATCGATCTCGCGCCGCTCCTGATCGAGCGGATAGTGATATACAACCGGCTCCAGGGTTCCATACGCAATCGTGACATTCAGTTCCTCAGTGGAGGCTTGAGCCACCACCGGGGAGAATAGAAAAAGCATGGCCATCCAGCGCATGTGATACCTCAAGTTAGAGTTGCTGCGAATTTCTTCATCATCAGCTTATGAGCTGATACGTCACGGAAACTGGCGTGATCCAGCCGGTGGGCCGGGGTGGGCTCGATCGTTTCCAGATCCAGCTCAACCACTTCATCAACACCTGTCCACTCCACGACCTCGGTGCATTCCATGTAACCCTCACAGAGGACGTCACGGATGAATTGCGCCTTACCTTCTGGGTAAACAGGGCTCTCACCCACGAACATCGACTCGTAAACGCCCAGGACGTAGCACGCCAGCTCAGTTGCAGTGAGTCCAGACAGAGTGGATGCAATCCCCATCCCTGGCTGCAGAACCAGTACAGACCTGGCCTTCACAGAAGCACAGCTCGAACAGTCACTTTGGCCGAGCCGAAGCTGTAGGTCTTTTCAACGCCAGGTTCTGCAGCGAAGCGGATATTGAGCCTGTCCATGTTGATCTGAGGATTCGAAGAAGACAGCTCGCTATCCGGCAGGTAGGTGTGGTCGACCCCAAGGCAGAATGTCACGTCATTGCCAACAAACGCCGGCTGGGCCGCACGCACAAAGTAGCCGTTCGGGAAGAAGAACAGATCGCCCTGCTTCATGATCCCGTTTGCATCTGGGCTCAGCATGAGCGTCTTGGTCTTCTGCAGGTCGCGCACCAGGACATCGCTACCTTGGTTGGACGGAAGCACAACCTTGATCAACTCGCTGGTGGAGTCCTGGTATTCATCATGAATCTGAAGCTCGAGACGGAAGCCAACTGTCTGTTGCACACCGCTTGGCTGATAGGTCCGCCCATTGCGCCAATGGATATCGCACTGCTCGTTCGGCACATTGGTCGTTTCTTTGACATGAACGGTCCCCGAGTGCACTTGGGAGTCGTACTGGTATGCCCAGTCATGCAACTCAGGCTGCTTAGCAGCGCAGCCGGTTATCGCGAGGCACAGGGCGGTATAGCTGAGGATCGGCTTGATCATTTGAAGAGTCCTTACGACATGTGGCTGCCCGCAACTGCGGGGAGTGGATATTTCGAAGCAGGTACCGGCAGCCCCAAGTGCTCAAGAGCTCTCCGCGCCCGCAGTGGGGTCAAGGGTGGCGTTAAACGAACGGAGCAGCGAGGGTAAGTGCTGCACACAGCAGATAGCCCAGCGGTGAGGATGATCACCGGCGTATCACCAATAGCTGCTTCCTGGGCAACGCTCGCGGCAGCACGACGCGGCGAGTTCAGATCCGTGACGACAATCATGTCAGGGCCAAAGCCGGGTCTTAACTGCATTGCCGCTTCAACCGAGTTGCAAACCTGCAGCTCAGTAAACATTTCATCCAGGGCCTGAAGAGCGCCAAAAGCTGTGCTGGCCTGGTCGGTGATGATTAATGCCTTCATGTCAGAGCTGTATTACCCGAATTGAGAGGAATTCTAACGAGGCGACGGGTATGCACCAGTCAAAACAGACGCAGGAAATCCCGACTGGGGTTTTGAGTTGACCTCGTTTCTGCCCGCGGCAAAGTAGTGACTCCTCAACGTGATACTGACTTGGAACTCATGAGCGAGAAGCCACCCAGCTGGATGGAAAGCTATTCGATGCCCCTTCTGCCGGCCGGCGAGAAGCTTGTACGCCTCACCGGCCTCTCTGAAGGCCGGAAGAAAGAGGCATGGCAGTCGATCACCAGAAATCATCCTGCGCTCGCACGCCTGCTGCAGGAAGCGGAACTCAAGTCCGTGATGAAGGCTTTCGACGCCGACCTATATGTTGACGCCAGCGTCGTACCAAGCCTTCCAGTTGAACCCTTGAAGGGCCGCCGGCGTGAGGCCGACTAGAAGGGAGCCTTTAACTCCATCCGGAGAGCTTCAAAACGCACTCGACGTTCCTCGAGGCTTTCAGCTGAGGACTCTCCCTGCGTTGCGTCCTGAAAATCGATAAGCGGGCCGGAATCCAAGCTGAGGGTGCTCTTTCGTTCAGGAACCACTATCTCGTCCATTGGCTTGCCGAGAAGATTCATCAGGTAGCTCATAGCAGCCAAGATGTCCTCGTGCCCCATGCCTGCAGGCGGGCCCGCGTAAAGATGGCAAAGGTTGTCTACTGACTGCTGGATCTCCTCTTCTGATGGTGACTCATCAGTGACCCATTGCCTGGCAGCATCAAGGGGCTTCGTCATGACCGCCCCTTCAGTTGACCAAACTGCCGTTGGAGATCCTGGAACAACTGGAGTTTCTCCCCTGCAGCAAGCGGCGCCGAAATCGGTCCGTCCGGGCAGAGAGGGGACAGGTCGAGCTGAGCGGCCTGGCATGCAGCTGTCGCCACCTCCGGCTGTTCATCCCGAAACATCGAGAGCTCATCCAGGTCGCCGCCTAGATCAACAAAGTACTCACTGAGAAGGTCCGAGGTCTTGCGGCTTTCGTTCAGATCGCCACCTTCAGACTCGGCTTTTGCCACAACGGCCATTTGGGCCTTCCTGACGTCGACCAGACTTGGATTACTCTTGAGCCAGTTACGAGCCCGCTCAGTCATCGACACTGCTTTCTGATGGTGCACGTCGACGCCGCTCATTTCGAGATCACCGGCTCAACGCGGACCTTTAACGAACTCTTTCGCTCACCCAGTAACAGACAGCGGCCCTGGGCGCCCGAAATCGGAATGGATACCCATGCCGCCGCGGCAACCAACAGAACGCCAATGATCAGTCTGAGCGTCTGCTCGCCAAAGAGGCCTTGTAGGCAAAGGAACGCCAGATCCACGGGCACTGTAAAGCCACCGAGAAATAGCAGCGGGGGCAAGCCGGCCCGGGCTGGCCTCCAGAATGCAGCAACACCGAACGCAACCAGCATTGCCGGCGCTGCAGCCACAGCAGTAGCAAGGAGGTGCGGGACAAAAAATGGTGGATTACTCGAAACCAGCAGCGAGCCAATCGCAGCGCAGCCAAAAAGGATTCCGAAGGTCAGCGAAGCGAATGCGATCCAGGTAGCACGAGAGAGGGGTTTCATGGAGTAGACCTCGATTGGGATTCGAGGTCATTAGGTGGCCAGCGGTGTTGTGCCAGAAGCAGCGATCGCATAGCGCTGCTGGGAGGAAAGAATTCAGAGAAGGAGGTTGACGATCAGCGCGCAACCACCTGCACACCCATGGACGATCATAGGCAGCAACAGCCCGTCAGAGCGAATCCGCAAATACCCCGCGACAACACCGACGGCAAATATCACCAGAAGGGACAGCTTGTTGTCGTACTGGCCTATGTGGATCAAAGCAAATACCCCTGAGCTAGCAACAACAGCACAGGTTGCCACCCGTACGTTTCGACGCCAGTCAAAAGCCCCAAGGAAAAAGTGCCGCATTGCGAGCTCTTCGCCGACTGGGGCCAGCACCAGCACGACGACCAGAATTGAGAAGACCTCAAGGGCGGTACGATCCTGAAACAGAGAAGCCATCATCGCTTCTTGAGGTATATCCAGGGCCTTTTGAGCAAGCAGCGCGGCGGCGTAGATGAAAGCTACAGCCCCAACACCCAAGGCCAGATCCTTGACTCCGAATCGTCCAATGAACTTGCCAGCAGCGCCCGATCGGCGGGCGAGTAGATAGCACAGGCCGACGAAAAGAACCCCTCCGAGTTGGCTGAACAGCAGGCCGTGAATGCCAGCGCCGGCTGCGAACGCCAGAACCCCCACTATCAGTGCCGTGACATACCAGAAGATGGCTACGAGAGCCTTCTTAGGCTGGATCAGCCTTCCTGTCGGGGTGCCTGTGAAACTGAACGTTGCTTCTGTCATGCCAAGAGAACTCACTTAGGGTCGGTAGGGCTGGTCTACTTAGTCAGTCGGGCAATGGCACTGATGACGCGAAAATCGCAGTCACTCATGCCTTGGGGCTGGTCCATCACGTGATCAACGACCGACTTGAACGCGCCAGCGTTCTTCCTGGCTTGATCGATGTAACTCGCGACCGACACATACTGCTCAGCAGTCGCTTCAACCGTGGCCACGCACACAGCGAATCCATCAACTCTCGCATCAGCGAGACGTGCTGCTGCTGCAGCAACAGTGAAGGACTCTGGGTGATCCCGGAACTGCTCGACGATCGATGCTTTCACCTGATCTGCATCCTGGAGAGGAGCAGCTGACGCTTCGACCTCTCCGGCCGGTGGGAGAGACAACAGAACCCCAATGCCAACGCTTGCGCTTAGGGCTACAGCAACACAGAGAGAGAGCTTGGATTTACTCAGCATTTCTTGAATCCTGGTTCGAGGTAGCAAGAGGATACGGCGCAACCCTGGGAATTCCAGCCAAAGCGCTAACACCAAAATCCAGTGAACTTCCTGCACCACTTTTGGTTCGCGCTGCTTGCACACACCGGTTACTTTGCTTCCCTCTTCACCAGAGATCTTCCTCGTGCCTAGAAGCCACATCCTCACACTGGCAGCGATCTCCATGCTCTCAGGTTGCACAGCGGGTTGGATTGCGAGCCCAAGCCCGGCCACCGAGAACCTTGTACATGACCTGAAGCTCGAAGGATTCCAGTGCACGGCCGGTCTATCCGCGGTCACCTGTAAGCAGACTGAGCCGTACGTTGAGAGAACAGGTAAGAGTTGCACTGCCGATGCAGGCTGCGTGAAGCAGCACTGCTATGACGTCCGCATCGTCTACGAAATCCGGCAGGGTCCGAACAAGATGCCTTCGGTACGCCAGACAACCGAACGATCGATCACCACGGAGATCAAGCCCAGCCCTGTGAACTCCGGTGATAGGCTGAAGCTTCTCCAGGAGTACTGCCTGCTACCCTAGGGCAGTAACTCCTTGTCACCTGGTTAAATGAAAACACCGCCACTCGTAGACTTGAAGCAGACAAACCGTCCCGATAGACAACGATAGACCGTCGGCCAGTAGCCGAGCTCGTTCGCCTCACGAGCTGCTTCATGCGGATTGTTGGTCGGTACCAGAGAGTGGATTTGCAGCTTGCCACCGTCCTGGGTCCAGAGGTCGTATCGAATCCTTGTCGCCTCCATTCGCCATCCTGCCTCGCCACCTGCCTCGCCCACGGCCAGCAACACGCTCTTGGGGAATTTTTCGATCGGGACCGATAGCGCGTGGCGTGCCGAAAAATTCTCCAGTGCTACGAACCCCCCGGGACTTACCTTTCCCTGCACGATGCTCAACAGCTCACCAACGGTCGTGACCGCCGGCAGGCTCAATATGACGTCGGGAATGGAATCCAGAAGGCCGCCGTCTGGAACTCCAAATGACAATGAAAAGCCAAAGCGGAGGTCGATCGCATCCTTAGAAAGTCCGGCCCGCTCCGGTTCGAGAATTCCGAACTGGTAGGCTTCCAGGCCGACCTCCAGGGAAATTCTTGCCCAACCGTCTAGAAGCTCCATCTGGGCCTTGAGGCCAAGCTCAGATAAGCCAAGCGCCAGCATATGTCCGAAGATCTCTAGGTCCGGTGCCGCGTCTGGTACCAGATCAGCAACCATTACTTGCTGCAGGCTCATCTCAGTCATCGTCGGTCACCAACGCTCGTTTTGCTGTTAGAGCTGCTACCGGATCAGTTGTGGTCGACTCAATGGTGCCCAGGGCCTTCCGCAGCGCGGTGATTCGCACCTCGTCGACGTCGGAGCGTGAATCAAGACTGTTCTGCAAAGCCTGAGTAACCAGATCGAGTGTCTGCTCCAGAGTGAATTCAGCGGGAAGTAACTCGATCTGTAACGCGGTTTGAATGAACTGCTTAGCAGCAATCATAGGGAAGCCTCAGCTGTGAGGGCTTCAGCCTAACCACCCTGCGTACACCCGCAAGCCTATTTCCGTTCAGCAAATTCGACGGGAAACGCTCCACCCAACTTGGCTTGCACCGATTGCAGGTCACGGCATCATCGATGCAAGTGGAGGGGGACCAGATTGGATAGCGTCAAAGCGGCCTACCAGAGAGTGCGAGAATGCTTGGCTATTGCTGAGCAGCACTACAAGTGCGTGTTCAGTATCTCGGCGATCCGGTTTGATCTAAAGGGCCGTGTTGCTGGGCAGTTCCGTGTCTATCCGGATGGATCTCAACCCACGATCCGCATTAATCGAATCCTGCTTGAGGCCAACCTAAAGGAGGTTGTCGGGCAGACGATTCCTCATGAGGTTGCACATCTCGTAGCGTTTCAGCTTTATGGGAAAGGTGAAGGGCATGGGCCCCGCTGGCAAGCGATCATGACAGATTGCTTTGGCCTGGCGCCCGACCGTTGCCACCGCATGGACACCACGCAGTCTTCACCCAGGCCGTATCAGTATCGATGCCGGTGTCGTACCTTTCAGCTTTCGAAACGCATGCACTCTTCAATCAGTTCCGGTCGCTTTAGGATCTGTAATAGCTGCAAAGGCAGACTCGATTTCGTTCGAATGGAGCAGGTGGGGATTGCTAAGGCCTCCATGGATCGACTGTTTGTGGTTACCGCAGATGGTGGTATCACCCCCGAGGAGATCAGAAAGATCTCGCAGCTAGTCGGCGACCACAAGGTTGGAGAGCTGCTGGTACCGACAGGTATTTGCCAATCGCCCCAAAAGGCCACGTTGTTGAAAGCGCTTCAGATACCAGCAGACCGTTGCAAGGATCACCCGCGTGAGGAAACACTCCCCGGCGGCCTCTCGCACGCAATAATCATTGCGGAGCGTGGAGACTCAAGACTGCAGCGCGCAGGCGATATCCTGCGCGAGCGCGGTGTAAAGGTGAGGCTGCTCGAGCGTGTCTAACGAGCCACTATAGTCACGGCCACTGCTACCAGGGCGGGATGTACCCAGAGAGGAGGGCCTTGACGCTCCCACGTCTGGACCGATGACTCTGCGTAGCCCAAAGCCTCGGCTAGATCCTTCTGACTCAACCCCAATAGAGATCGGCGCTCAGCCATTCTCTTGCCCGTCAACTTCAAGACTCGCTCGCCGCTCATCCGGAGACACCCCAAGCCGATGGCCGAGAGCATCAAGCTGGTCTTGGGGTCACTTTTCTCAGCAGTGAGAATCGTCGTTCTAGCCAAGCCGAGTTCATCACCAAGCTCCTGCTGCGATAGGCCCATGGTTTTGCGCAACGCGCGCAGTGGATGGTCGTGTTCGCGCCGGCCTTTCTTACGGGCAGCCATCTATGCCGCCTCCGGCAACGTGAAAGGGAAACTAGGAGCGGGAACCTCACGAGCCAGTTCCAACACATCCAGAAGGGTCGTCTGCGGGGTGAGCAATCGATACCAGCTGCCCCGATATCGGACTGCGCTACCTGCTCGAGGGACGCGGTCCGACTCAGCACCAACACAACGAATCAGGAGCGAAACCGGCATCTGATCGTTCAGCGTGTTGAGAACCATCGTCAGACCAAGCAATTCAAAGCTTTCACCAGTGCGCTGGCAGAAGTAGCTCTGGACTAAATCTCGACCGTCCTGGAACTCGCCTATCAACTGGTAGCCCAGATCCAGGAACATGTCGGCGATCGCTGATCCCGCGGACCGAATCAATCCGGGGCAGATATCTGAAGCACCCAGATCCAGGTCATCCTCGAGCAGGTGCTCCAATACTCCGAAAAGAACTGGCCGCCGCATTTCATTTCCCCCCGGGTTGAAGAAAGGTGCCAAGGGACCCGGCTGCTGCCATTCCCAGGGCGCCATCCCGATCATCAATCGAGGCGTCGCGAATCAGCTTGGTGAAGTGCGCCGACTGGATCGGCACATCCGCAATCCAACTTTGGGCAGTCACAGGGATCTCATCGAGAGAGACCGCAATGGATGCCGCGAGTCGGCGCCCCTCAAACACGAACAGCTCAAGACCTTTCAGTCCAGCAGCCCACTCGAGCTTGAGTCCTGCTGCCGCAGCCAGGCGGCCGGACTTGACCGTATCCTGGCGCCGCTGCATCGCGGTAAGCGACTTGCTCATCAGCGTGCGCTTCACATACTCCGGTCCTACTTCAGGCATCCGAGCGATTGGACCATAGCGATCGCCAGGAATCCGAAGGGCCAGGCGGCCATCATCAACCTGGTAGAGCTCCGTGTAACCACGGGCCAAGGCGTGATCGAGCAACATCCGCCAGTTGGTCTTACCCAGGCGAAATACACGATCGTCTACGTACATGCGCGAAAGAGCGTCCGCCACTTTGATGCCCGTGCTCACACCGGTCTCGAACTCGATCGAGATGGTATTGCCAGGGCGATTCACTGACATGGCCTCGGGCTCAGAGCCGAGAAAGTCGAAACCCAACTGAGGCGTCGAGCGGATATTGGGTACTGGGGTCATGAGGTGCACTCCTTTTGAAAGTGACCTCATTGGATGGTGCTGTCACCTGTGCCAGAACCAGCACACGGCATTTTTTTGAAGGCAGGCCCTAGTTTGTCAGGTACCCATTGTCCGGCTGTTGCTCGGCGGCCTGAAGAAGGTTTGCCAGGCACACCATTGCATCGTCAGCAGAGTCACGCCGAGCGTAAGCAGTCATGAAGGACTGGATGAGCGCCCTCAGGATCTCTCCGCCTGGCTCGTTGCGAGTAACGGACATAACGCAGAACTGCTCGAGGAGAACGGGATCGAGAGACTCGATGAAGTCTGCACCGACCACCTCGCCAATGTCCCTGAACAGAAGGCGCAAGTAGTGATCACCACTGCCCGCGGTGTCGGCGGGGTCGACTCCAATCTCAGAAAGCGTTAACGGCCGGCCGGCAGCGGCGCCGGTGGGTAAACCGCGTAGAGCTTCCAGCTTTCGGTCAGCTTGCTCACTGATGGCTCCAGGGTTTGGCATGTCACATCTCAGGTAGGTGTGTAGCAAGGCTATCAGGCTACGAAACGCTGTAGTAGCGGAAACTGGCGCTGCAAAACTCGACGCGACAGGAGGAGTCTACTTCCACCAGGTGCTGACAGCTTTTACCTGTTCAGATGACAGATACCGCCAGGCATTCACCGGCGGAACGTCGCCCAGCAAATCCTTGTCGCAGAGCGCCAGACCAACCATGATCCGGACACTGTCCGAGGTGAATTGTCGGTTTCCCTGAGCCCTGGCAAGACGGATGATGGAAATCAGATCGTCAACATCGTCGATCGCCTCACTCACCCGATTGGCGTCTAAGTGCCAAGTGGTCTCTCCACGAAAACCATCTAACCTGGATGGCTCTGTCGTGGCTTGTTGGACCTGGCCGTTGTGAAAGTGCAGCCAGAGCTCAAACCATTCCTCACCATTCATGCCAGATGTGTACAGATGAAGGACACCAGACGCATCGTTGCTGCTGAACCTTGCCTTTAAACCTGCGTGCTCGAGGTGTAGGCGACCGCACCGGGACACAAAGTACCTATCGTCCTTGCAGCGGGCGCTCTTGGTTTGCCAACCCTGAGTTGGCAAACCAGCTGGTAGGGGAAAACCTTGCTCGAAGGTGAGCTCATCGAGACGGCTCATTGGTTGCTCACCAACGGCAAAGCCTGGTCAGCAGCATCCCGGGAGAGAAGAGCCTCAACTTCACGCAGCAGTTGACGTGATGCACCGGCACCTTCAAGAGCCTGAATCACCTGCACAGCGCGCGAAACCAGAAGCAGAGGAGCGATTTCACTCAGAAGAAAGGCAGCTCGCGCGCCGTGGGCATTGTTTCCTTGTGCACCTGGTTCAGCCAGCGCGCAAGAAAGCGCTTCATGAATAGCTCTGTAGCTGTCCATGCCGCCATACGCAGCAAATGTCTCTTGATGATCAGCCATCTTCCCCTCGGCACAGGCATGTTCTGAGCTTGTACTCTGCCTGTATCCCGAGGAGGAAGCACCTCAAACTCGCGTAGCGAAATTCAGGCGACGGCTGCAACAGCTGCCAGAGGGACACCGGCAGCGGTACCGCGCGGGGTGATGCATACGACTGAAGCGAACACAACGAAGGTTAGCCAGAGAGAGCTCACGCAGAGAACGTCGGATGGCGAGAGATCAGGCTTGCTGAGAGCCATAGTGGACGCGAATGCGCAGGTGAAGAAGAACAAACCCAGCGCGAGAAACGCGGCACGCTGGAAGGCCTCTGGAAGCTTGCGGCCGTGCTGGGTGGCAGTGGCTTTCGAGGCCCAGCCTACGATCAGCACCAACGCCACAAAGGTCAGCCACAAGCTTCCCATGTTGAAAGCGTCGACCGCCGATACTTTGCCACCGCCCTTGGTCATCAAGCAGCTGGTGGTAATGAGTGCACTGGCGAAGGTGTAGATGCCCAGGGCCAGGTAAACGACGCGCAGAAGAAGTTCGCTCATGATCATGCTCCGTTAGAAGAGTCGTCAGGCCGAGTTTCGGCTCAGTTCGAGATGGCGTAAGTGCCTACGACATCCTGTCTAACGTCGATGCAGAAACTTTCAAGCCAACAGAGAGATCCCCGCGGCATTTTGGGTTGCGCCCGCTACTGAATCAGCTATACCGGGCAAAACACTGGAGGGTCATCTATGAGAACGCTAGTAGCCAGAGAACCTTGGCGTGCAGACCGTCGCCCTGATGTACCGGTAGATGAGTCCCTGGAGGAGTGGGGCTGGCTTGAGATCTATATGGCAGATGGCAAGCCGGAGTTCGTCTTCATTCACGAACGGCCGAGCGATGATGAAATCAAGCAGCGCAAGAGCTGCCGCTGACTTCGTCACGAATGAGGGTTAAAGCCAGGTACCAGGCGTTTGACTGCGTCGACCAGGTCCTCTCGCTTGAATGGCTTGGTCAGATACTCCGTTGCTCCAGCAGCTTCGCCCTTGGCCTTATCAAAAAGCCCGTCTTTTGAGGACAAGAACACGATCGGCGTGTCTCGGTACCGCTCATGATTCCGGATGAGTTGGGTGGCCTGGTAGCCATCCAAACGGGGCATCATCACGTCAATAAAGAAGAACTGCGGGTCAAAGTCTTTGACCCGCGCGATGCAGTCAAAGCCATCCTCAGCCAGGTGCACAGTACAACCTGCAGCAGTCAGGTAGTTCTCGCCGGCGTTCCGAATGGTCTGAGAGTCGTCAACAATCATCACGCGAAGTTGATCTTCATTCGACATGACATGCTTCCTCGATTGGGTAGTGGTGCACTCGGCGCACATCCTTGCTGAATACGTACCAGTGCGCCAGCCGAAAAGAGGGAACCAAGTTCAGCAGGGCCCTATGGGTAAGTCAGAATTTGCGATGGGCTATTTGGCTTGTCGCTAATCCAAGAGCGGGTACAGTTTTGGCAACAGCGCCAATCTGTGACAGACATGAATAGCCGATCGCCCCGTACCTTCTTGCTCCACCAACAGAATTTCTCTAAGGGCAAAATGAACATTGCGCTCACTGACCGAGATCTGGCCGGCTTGCGCGCACTGAAATCTTTAGGGGGGCGGATTGGGAGTGCAGCGGATCTGGCAGCTGTGCTCAATCCGCACCTGAACTCCAATCAGCAGGCCATGGGTGGCGGCCGGCTGATTCGTCGTCTCGCAAGCTTTGGTTTTGTCCAAGCCCTGGCCGCACCAGAGGTTGGATATCAGATCACAGATGCAGGATTGCAGGCGGCGAACGCCAACTGACTTTAACGGCCAGAGGCCATATTTGCGTCAACCTTGGCGTTGAGGTCAGCGATGCAGCGATCGGTTCTGCCAGGCGATTCCCGATCTGCAATCGTTCGAACTCCACTCAGAGATCTCGCTTCAGCTGCTGCGAGTTTATGCCCCCTAGAGGCTGCGACCGAATACCAGCAGTAAGCAAAGAACTGCGCATCAGGCTCTTTCGCTTTTCCGAGCGACACCGCAAGTGCGTAGTCGTACATCGCGACGACGTCTCCTCGAAGCGCCCGTTCCTTCACCGGTGTAGCTGGTACAGGGGCTGTCGCAACCACTCTCGCCGGCGCAACGTCTTGAGCCTTCGGCTCCCCAGCAAACACTGATCGGTATGCTGCAGCCGCTTCAGCATCTCCAGCTTGTGACGCTCTCTGCAGCAGCTCGAGGCCTTGCTCGATGTCATCTAGATGCGGACTTCGCAGATTGGCCAGGGACATTCCGAACTCACGCTGAGCCCGCACACTGGTTTCAGCTGCCTTGGCCAGCAAAAGTTTCCCGTATTCGAGATCACGAGCAACACCCGTACCCATGACATACAGCCATCCCAGTACCCGGGTGGATTCGTCATGCCCCATGCCCATTGCTTGATTCAGATATGCGACGGCCGCTTCAGGTGATTTAGAGACACCCTCACCGTTGAGGTGGATGCGTGCCAGCTCGTAGAAGGCTTGAGGGTTACCGCGGCTTCCTGCAACAGAGAGCAGCTCGACCTCTCCACTGACGTCACCCAGATCACCAACTCGGTGGGCCTCAATGAGGATCTCGTCATCAACGGGCAGTTCATGGCGCAGCGAAGAGCCGCTCACAGTCGGTTCAGTCTCACCCACTTCGATTGGGGCTGAAGCAGGGGGTACAGCGTAGCTTTCAGCTGAGGTGGTAGCAGCATTAGTTGCTCGGCCCTGGATTGCTGGGAGGTCAGTTATAGGCGCTCGTGGCAGCGGCCCAGTCGGGGCGCGCTGAAACGCCAGGCCGTCAGCATCTGCCTGAGAAGGAACCGCTGCAGGCTCATCAAACGGGTTGCCCTGGTAGGCCGGGGGGGAGCTGGTGCAACCAGCTGTAACGGCAATACAGAGTGGAGCGATGAATAAACGCGAAGGTCTCATATACGGATCACCATTTCTGATCCCTCAATGATTGCAGATCACCTGGTGCCCGAGTACTCAAAACAAGGAACGAAAAACAGGGGCCATCTTGGCCCCTGTTATCAACCCAGCGTTGATAGCAACGCTTACTTGTTCCGCTTCAACTGGTCCTTAAGTTGAGTAGGTACTTGGCGAACAATGAGCATGTCGCGCGCCTCGTCGTACTCGATGGCCGAGCCCAGCAGGTGCGACTCAAAGCTGATCGACAGGCCTTCGGCACGACCGGTGAAGCGGCGGAACTGGCTGAGGGTGCGCTTGTCTGCCGGGAATTCCGGGGCCATGCCGTAGTCCTTGTTGCGGATGTGCTCGTAGAAAGCGCGCGGGCGGTCTTCGTCGATCAGCCCGGACAGCTCGTCCAGGGTGATCGGCACGCCGAGCTTCGCCTGGCTGGTGGCGTAATCGACCAGGGTTTCGGTTTTGGCACGTGCCTGTTCTTCCGGCAGATCCTCGCTCTCGACGTAGTCGCTGAAGGCCTTGAGCAGGGTGCGGGTTTCGCTTGGCGCATCGACGCCTTCCTGGCAGCCGATGAAGTCGCGGAAGTAGTCCGAGACCTTCTTGCCGTTCTTGCCCTTGATGAACGAGATGTACTGCTTGGACTGCTTGTTGTTCTGCCACTCGCTGATGTTGATGCGCGCGGCCAGGTGCAGCTGGCCCAGGTCCAGGTGCTTGGCCGGCGCGACATCCAGCGCCTCGGTGACTGCCACGCCTTCGCTGTGGTGCAGCAGGGCGATGGCCAGGTAGTCGGTCATGCCCTGCTGGTAGTGGGCGAACAG